>JBKGZD010000066.1:0-12956 GCA_046545795.1 Bacteroidales bacterium
TACAAATCTATCTTAAGTTCAGTTCAGTGGTCATTCGGTAGTCATTCAGTAGTCACTCGGTTGTCATTCGGTGGTTTACCCTGTGAAATTCTGCGTAGCAGAGTATTTCACTGGAGTCATTCGGTTGTATAGGGTCGAAAGGGGAATGCTAACAGTATTTTTCATGTTTATTCCCTGGGCATCCCGGAGTTGAATGCGCCCAAATAGACAAGCTAAAAAAAGAAGAGAGCAATATATCGCACCAAATTCCTCTTAATGGAATGTATGCGGTGTCAATATAACTGCTCTCTACTCATAAAAGTAACGAATTTTTTTAATTTGTATTTGGATTTCTACGGTATAACTAAAGGGGAACCGCTGAAAATCAGGTTTTGCCCCAAGCCCTAAAGTGAGCCCTGATTTTCAGCAATTTATCGTATTATTTATTAGCATTTGCAAAATCCTTGCCTGCTCTGAAAGCTTTAATATTCACATCAACTACCTGGTCTCCTTTACGTGCGAAAATTTTCCTTATTCCTTCCTCAAAACTTTCAGGTGGAATATTAAAAAACGGTGATGCTGCTCCCAGCATAACAATATTGGATGATCTTTTTGAACCGATATCCGCGGCAATTTTATCAGCATCTATCGCAATATGTTTTTCATATTTTTTAACCATCTCTAAAATCTCTGATTCCTCTGGATAATCAGGGATATTTTTATAGGGTGTAGTATTTGTAACCAACCATCCATCCTGATTTAGAAAAGGAAGATAGCGCAAAGACTCCATGGGTTCGACTGATAAAATAATATCTGCCTGGCCTTTAGGAATCAAATCAGATAATATCTCTTTATCGGACAGTCTCATATGAGATTGTACAGCACCTCCTCTTTGACTCATTCCATGCACTTCAGCCTGTTTTAAATACAGATCATTTTCCAGTGCCGCCATTCCAATAGTAGCTGCAATGGATAAAATTCCCTGTCCTCCAACTCCGGCTAATACTATATCTGTTTTCATAAAAATTATTTTTTAAAATTTTTCTAATATTTTTAGTTGTTGGACGCATCATCCGCTTTGGTTAAAGGAATACGTCCCATTAAAATTTATTATTTAAGATTTAACTCTTTTAATCTTTCAGCTAACTTTTTATTCTTCATTGTCTGGACACACTGCCGTCGGGGAATAATCACTGAAACCCCCTCATATTCCAATTCTTCTTTAATTATCCGGGTCATCTCGTCAATGTTCTTTTTAGTAGGTCGGAAAACCCTTATATGTTCCTTCTTAACACCTATGCCTTCACATATGTCTTCCAGTTTGCCCAAAGCATGTGAATCCTGTCCACCTGTCATTGCAGTCGTGAAGTTATCTGAAATAATGATAGTTACTGGACTATTTTCCAATACACAGTCCAAAAGACCTGTCATACCAGAATGAGTAAAAGTTGAATCACCTATTACAGCAACTGAAGGAATTAAGCCAGCGTCGGCGGCTCCTTTAGCCATTGTAATTGATGCACCCATGTCAACACAGGAATTAATAGCATTATAGGGTGGAAGAGCCCCAAGCGTATAGCATCCAATATCAGAAAAAACCCTTCCTTCCTCATATCCTTCGAGAGCAGTATTCAAGGCTGTATATGCCTCAATATGGCCACATCCTTGACACATAGCCGGAGGACGGTTTCTGACAATTTCCGGAACAGGCTGACCTTCCTGTGTTTCAATACCAAGAGCTTTTGCCACGCTAATGGGATTTAACTCTCCTGTTCTTGGTAAACTCCCATCCATACGTCCTTTTACCGGAACTCCTTTTTCCTGATAACCTTTTAGCATTTCCTCTACTACAGGATACCCTTCTTCTATTACTAATATTTCGTCACATTCCTCCAGCATTTTTGAAATCTCTTTTCGCGGTAGCGGGTATTGACTAAGTTTAAGTACCGGGTAATCAATTTTTTTATCAGTAAAGTTCTCCATTAAATAATTATAGGCAATACCACAAGCAATAATTCCCAGGCTTTTATCCTTTCCGTCAGAGTATGTATTATATTTAGATTCTTCTGATGCCTCTTCCATATTCACCTGGTTAGAAAGCAATCCTTCATAATTTTTGCGTGCAATAGCAGGTAACAGTACAAACTGTCGCTTATTTTCCGGTATAGAACCTTTATTTTGTTCCTTTTGTTGTAACCGTATCACTCCTGATCTTGAGTGAGCCAGTCGTGTAGTTATACGCAACAAAACAGGTGTTTTTAAAGCCTCGGAAAGTTCGAAGCCATGATATGCCATCTCATATGCTTCCTGTTGGTTCGAGGGTTCAAGAATAGGTATCATGGCAAATTTCCCATAAAATCTTGAATCCTGTTCATTTTGTGATGAATGCATTGATGGATCATCAGCAGAAACGATAATCATCCCTCCGTTTGTACCTGTAATTGAGGCATTAATAAAAGGGTCTGCTGCTACATTCAGACCGACATGTTTCATACATACCATAGAACGCTTGCCGGCATAGGACATCCCAAGAGCTGCTTCCATAGCTGTTTTCTCGTTAGCGGACCAGTCTCTGTGTATTTTATTCTCTTTCGCATATTTTGATGCCTGAACATACTCAGTAATTTCTGTAGAAGGAGTTCCAGGATAAGCATAAATGCCTGACATACCTCCATCCATTGCGCCTTGTGCAATGGCTTCATCTCCTAATAATAACATTTTATCCATGTGAAATATTTAGTTTTTAGGTTTACAATAATTTAATACAAATAACATAAAAGCAGAAAATTCTTAAGCTGGAATAATTCATTAATTACCCCTCTCAGAAAGAATTTTATAAGCCACCGAAAAGTTTCAGGTAGCCTATAAGGATTGCCGTAACATATAGGAAAAGGACTTTCTTTAAATTCACAATCTCAGCCTTTTAAGGTTTGAAAACGGATAACACAAAAATAAAACTAATTTTAGAAATTCCTAAAATAGGTAAGAATAATATAAAACATATAAAATATTTTGCTCGTCAGGAATATACAGTTATTATTAATTTACGTCTGTGTGGGCTGTTTCTGAATTCACAAAGATAAATCCCCTGCCATGTTCCTAAATTTAATTTTGAATTGGTCACTGGTATAGTTAAAGAATTTCCAAACAATGAAGTTTTAATATGAGCAGGCATATCATCAGTTCCTTCCATAATATGGGTGTATAAATCAGATTGCTCTGGGACCAATTTTTTCATGAAAGATTCGAAATCAGAAAGAACAGATGGATCTGCATTTTCATTGATAGTTAATGCGGCAGAAGTATGCTTTATAAACAAATTAACTAAGCCAGTTTCAGGAAGTTCACCTATAGCTTTTATTATTTCATTTGTTACAATATGAAAGCCCCGTCCGAAGGATGGCAAAGTAATCTCTTTTTGTTGAATCATGGGTATAATTAATTTTGGGTTTATTTTATTCTTCCGGATTAATTTACCATAAATAAATTATAATTGTTCACTAAAAAAAATTCTTCACTTCTTCTTTTAAATATTGAATTGCATATTTTGTAGGTGACTGCCCTTCTTCCATGACTTTTTGCAACAATACTCTGCTAAGTTTTATTGCCGGTTCGCCTGGTTTCATCTCCTGTACTGTTGTATTTATTAATTTCACTGTATTCTCCCTTGCATGCTTTACCATTAGCCATGCCTTTGGAGATACATAAATTTGCTGGGACAGGTTGTGATCAAATTCTGAGCGTATGGTTTTCAACATTTCATTTTGCAACTGATTTACAGTTCTGTTCTCTTTATTCAGTCTCATAACCAAAGCATCAGGGGATATTCTTTCAAGAAACAGAGTTAATCTTTCATAAGCCTGGAGGCGTATTGGGGTAATCAGGCTTTTATTTTTCAAAACCAGCTCATAATTCCGTTTTTTCTGGTCGTTTTTAATCAGCATTCGCAGCGTATAAAAAGCTGTAAAAAAAACGATAAGGGCAGGGATTGTATATTTTAATATCTCAAGCATAAATCATAAAATGTTAGATGTTCTGTAAATATAAATCAAACGAATACAAAATTGTCATTTTCCTTTTAATTTATTATTGAAGTAACAAAATTAATAATTCAGAATATATTATATAACATTCTTTTTAAACTATTTGAAAAAGAAAATATCCTAATTTTGGAGGTCAAAATAATTACTAATATTCAAAACGGAATAACACTATGTCACAAATTTCTGAAAGAATAAACTCATTGTCCGAATCACAGACAATAGCTATGTCACAAAAAAGCGCCGAACTTAAAGCTGAAGGCAGGGATATAATCAATTTAAGTGTTGGCCAGCCGGATTTTCATACTCCTGAACACGTAAAAGATGCAGCAATTAAGGCTATCCAGGAAAATTATACATCTTATCCACCTGTGCCTGGATACAAAGACTTAAAGGAAGCAATAGCAAAAAAATTAAAAGAAGAAAATCAGTTGGATTATACCCCGGAACAGATAGTTGTTTCTGCCGGAGCAAAACATTCTCTGGCAAATGCATTGCTTGCCATTATCAATAAGGGAGATGAAGTAATAGTTCCTGCCCCCTATTGGGTAAGTTATGTGGAGCAGGTAAAACTTGCCGAAGGGAAAAATGTTATTGTAAAGACAAGCCTTGATAATCAATTTAAAATTACCCCTGAACAACTAAAAAACGCTATCAGCCCAAGGACAAAAGCGATAATGCTTTGCTCTCCTTCTAATCCTACCGGCAGCATATACAGCAGAGAAGAATTAAAAGAAATTGCTGAAATAATTGCCAAAAGCGAAAACAAGATATACATTATTTCAGATGAGATTTATGAGTATATAAATTTCGAAGGTAAGCACCAAAGCATTGCCCAGTTTGATGATATTAAAGAACAAGTTATACTTATAAACGGTGTTTCTAAAGGATATGCGATGACAGGGTGGAGAATCGGATATATGGCAGCTTCAAAAGACATTGCTAAAGCTTGCGGAAAACTCCAGGGACAGGTGACTTCAGGAGCTTGTTCTATTGCACAAAGGGCAGCGCTCTCTGCTATTTCCGGCAATAAAGATTTTACAGCAAAAATGAATGAAGCCTTTAAAAAAAGAAGAGACCTGGTTTTAGAAGGCCTGAGCCAGATTAAAGGCATTGAAAAATATACTCCACAAGGGGCCTTTTATCTATTTCCTAAAATAACTTATTACTTTGGAAAGTCTGATGGAAACCGAACCATCAATAATGACCAGGATTTATGTTTCTATTTGCTGGAAGAAGCTAATGTTGCCCTGGTACCCGGTAGCGCTTTCGGCTCGCCAGAAAATATAAGGTTATCTTATGCAGCTTCAGAAGACGAACTCCGTGAGGCACTAAAACGAATAAAAACTGCATTAGACAAGTTAGCATAAGCATATTACTCACGGATACCGGATGCCTGATATCTGAAGAAGAAGAGGAGCGAGGAAGTTATGAGTGATTAGTAGTTATTGAGTTGATTGGTTAAATAGTTGATTCGTTAAGTGGTTCTAAGTTCTTCTCTTCGTTAAAGAAAATGGTTTCTTGCAACTTACGCTACGGGATAACGCTACGAACGCAAGGCTGGTTATGGAACCATATGGTTAATTGGCATATGGTGGCTGATGGTCTATATAGCTGGATACTAGATTGCCGTTTCCGGAAGATAGCCAATGGGGCGAAAAGACCGGTAATATATAATTTAACGAAATTCAGCCTCCTTAGTCAGCCTAAGCCTCGTATTTATTAAATTCTCATTAATCGGTAGAATTCCCATTGGTCATGCGTGCATGTTTTATATTTTTTGGGAAAATTATAAAGCAGTTGAAACGCCAGCCTAATCGGTTTGACAGGGATTAATACTGTTTGATTATGTCTTTTAGCTTTTTTAAATCCAAAGGCTTGGTTAAATAATCACTTGCACCCATTTGCAGCGCTTTATCCTGACTCTCTGTATCGTCTCTTGCTGTAACCATTATTATTGGAGTGCTTTTTAATTTATTTGTCTCTTTGAGTTTTTGCAGGATATCATAACCATCTATGCCGGGCATCATTATATCCATCAATACCAAAAAATATGTCTTGCTATTGAGCAGTTTAAGAGCTTCTTTCCCTGAGTAAGCATATTCTATATCAAACCCTTCTTCTTCCAGTAACTTTTGTAATAGAAAGACATTGGTTTCTGAATCATCAACGACTAATATTTTTTTGTTTTCACCCATAATTTACATCAATTTCTAACACTAAAATAAAGAGTTTTTTATTATCAACAAGAAAATAAAGTTATTTATTTTAAGTTAACTTGAATATAAACATATAAATTTGCCAAATTCATTATTCAAAGCAGAAGAAATGAGAAAAAAAAGTTCACAAAAAAAAACAATTGCCACTGGTTTAGTCATAATTCTCCTTATTTTTGGCAGTATAAAAGCTTATCAGTTATTCCGGGATATATACGGCTCCAATGTAAAAATTGAAAAAGAATACCGCCATATCCATATTCCAAGTGATTCTGAGCTCCATGATGTTGTTGAAATTCTCAGTGCAGATAATGTTCTGAAAGATAGTTCAAGCTTTCTGTGGCTGGCAAAGAAAAAAAACTATCAAAAACATATTAATCCGGGTCGTTATAAAATCAGAAACAACATGAATAACAATGACCTTATTAACTTATTACGGTCTGGAGAACAAACCCCGGTAAAACTGGTAATAAATAATATAAGAACCAAAGAAGATTTAGCCGGTAAGATTTCCTCCCAGATTGAAGCTGATTCAACACGATTAATAGAACTTCTGCAGAACGATGATTCTCTTCAGCCATATGGGTTTACCAGCCTTACTGTACATGCTATGATTATTCCCAATACATATGAATTTTGGTGGGATACATCAGCTGAAGAATTTATGAAGCGTATGAATACGGAATATGAAAAATTCTGGGACAGCACAAGGAAAGAAAAGGCTGAAAAATTAAATCTGACAAGGACAGAAGTAACAACCTTAGCCTCCATTGTTGATGAAGAAACAATCCGTGATGACGAGATGCCTAAGATTGCAGGTGTTTATGTTAACAGATTACAAAGAGGCATGCGACTGCAGGCTGATCCAACAATAAAATTTGCTATGGGAGACGTTACAATACAGCGGGTTTTGAAGAAATACCTTGAAAAAGAGTCACCATACAATACATATAAAAATTACGGACTCCCTCCGGGGCCAATTTCTTTTCCTTCAATAAAGGCGATTGAATCTGTTTTAAACTATGAAAAACATGATTACCTCTATTTCTCTGCAAAGCCTGATTTTTCAGGATACCACAATTTTTCCAAAACCCACAGGCAACACATAAACAATGCAAGAAAATACCAAAGAGCACTTAACGAAAAAAGAATTCTGAATTAATTAAACCCACAAGAAAAAGAAATCAGTTGAATAGTTTACAGGCAAATATCATAAAGCTCTATTTAATTAAGATTTCTAAATGGTTTATGCTCTTCATGCCCATTATTGTTCTGTTTTACAAGAACAATGGTCTTAGCATGCAAGATATTTTTACGCTCAAAGCAGCATACTCAATTGCTATAGTGCTTTTAGAAATACCTTCAGGCTATATTGCAGATGTTTTAGGAAGGAAGAAAACGTTAATTATAGGGGCATTTCTGGGATTTGCAGGGTTTCTTATTTATGATTTTTCATTTAATTTCTGGGGATTTTTGATGGCTGAACTTGTACTGGGAATCGGTCAGAGCTTAATTTCAGGAGCTGATTCAGCGCTTCTGTATGACTCCCTGAAAAAAATGAATAAAGAGAATAAATATTTGCGCTATGAAGGAAAAATGACAGCAATAGGGAATTTTGCAGAAGCTGCTGCTGGAATCATAGGTGGCCTCCTTGCTGAAATAAGCCTCAGAACACCCTTTTATACCCAAACAGCTGTGGCTTTTATTGCTATTCCAGCGGCATTAACACTAATAGAGCCTGTAAGATACCAGAAAATTTCCAGGATGCGGTTTATTAATATTCTGGGAATTGTTAAATATACCCTTTTCAAGTCACATGCACTCAAGTGGCATATCATATTTTCTGCGGTAATTGGAACTTCTACCTTAACAATGGCATGGTTTGTTCAGCCTTATTTTGAAAAAGTAGAACTAAAATTAGCCCTGTTTGGTGTTTTCTGGGCGCTTCTTAACTTATCAGTTGCCATAACTTCATATTATGCACATAAGGTAGAGTTTAAATTTGGCCCAAAAAATCTAATTCTATTTATAGCCATCACACTCCCGGGTTTATACTTAATAATAAGCCAGATCGATATAATCTGGGGGATATCCATACTGTTTGTCTTTTACCTGGTAAGAGGCATAGCAACTCCCATATTAAAAGATTACATCAATAAACTGACCGACTCTAACATTCGAGCTACAGTACTATCAGTAAGAAATTTTCTAATAAGAATTGTATTTGCCGGGGTGGGACCTTTTTTAGGGTGGTACACTGATCACTATAGTTTATCCCAGGCACTTTTATTGTCAGGGGTAGTATTTATTCTGGCAGCATTAATTATATCCGCCTTCTTGCTAAAAAAAATAAATATAAATATATCCTCTCAACAATAATTATTTATTTATAAACTTCATTACGAGAAGCTGACAGGGTATTCTGAAGCAATGAAACAATCGTCATTGGTCCGACTCCGCCAGGGACCGGTGTAATATAACTCACTTTATCCTTTACATCTTCGAACTGCACATCGCCTTTTAATTTCCAGCCTGATTTTGTTTTATCTGATTTTTCCCTGTGAATGCCAACATCAATCACCACCGCTCCATTTTTTACCATGTCTCCTGTTACAAATTCTTTTTTACCTATGGCAACAATAAGGATATCGGCTTGAGCAGTTATTTCTTTTAGGTTGTTTGTTCGTGAATGGCAAACAGTTACAGTTGCATTACCAGGCACTGCTTTCTGAATCATAAGGTTGGCAACAGGCTTACCAACAATATTACTTCTTCCAAGTACAACACAATGTTTGCCTTCAGTATCTATTTCATATCGTTTAAAAAACTCAAGGATACCGGCTGGGGTAGCCGAAAGGTAAGCCGGTAGACCAATGACCATTCTTCCCATGTTTATTGGATGAAAACCATCCACGTCTTTTTTAGGATCTATAGCATTGATGATTTTTTGTTCATCAATATGCTCAGGCAATGGTAATTGAACTATAAAACCATCCACATCCTTATCTTCATTAAGTTCTTTTACTTTTTGCAGGAGGTCTTTTTCTGTTATATCATCCTCATAGCGTAAGACAGTGGATTCAAACCCTACCTGTTTGCATGACTTTTCTTTATGCGAAACGTAAGTCTCACTTGCACCATCATGTCCGACCAAAATTGCTGCCAGGTGTGGAACTTTTCCACCTTCCTCTTTAATTTTCTTAACTTCTTCTGCAATTTCGTCTTTAATCTGAGCGGAAAGCTTTTTGCCGTCAATTAATTCCATATTGATATTTTTTTACATTTTACCACCCATTGCCTGGAGGTTTTGCATCATATTTTTCATTCCTTTGCCATTCTTCATTTTTTTCATCATCTTTCTCATTTCAGTAAACTGCTTAATTATTCGATTCACCTCCTGTATGCTGTTACCACTTCCCTGGGCTATTCTTTTTCTTCTGCTTCCATTAAGCAATTTAGGATCTTTTCTTTCTTCGGGTGTCATGGAATATATAATGGCTTCAATCCCTTTAAATGCATCATCATCCATATCTATATTCTTTAGTGCCTTACCCATACCAGGAATCATAGAAGCCAGGTCTTTAAAATTCCCCATCTTTTTAATCTGACGAATCTGTGACAGGAAATCTTCGAAATCAAACTTTTCCTGGGCTATTTTCTTATTTAATTTCTGTGCTTCTTGTTCGTCATATTGTTCCTGGGCTTTTTCCACCAGGGAAACAATGTCACCCATTCCCAGGATTCGGTCTGCCATACGATCCGGGTAAAAAACGTCTATATTTTCCATTTTTTCACCCGTACCTACAAATTTAACAGGCTTATTAACAACGGACCGTATTGAAAGTGCTGCACCACCACGTGTGTCACCGTCCAGTTTTGTTAAGATAACCCCTTCATAATCTAGTCTTTCATTAAACTCTTTGGCAGTATTAACTGCATCCTGACCTGTCATGGAATCGACAACGAACAAGGTTTCATTTGGTTCAACAGCTTTTTTAATGCTTGCAACCTCATTCATCATCTGTTCATCAATGGCCAAACGCCCTGCGGTATCAATAATAACCAGGTCGTTTCCATTTTTCTTTGCTTCTTTTATAGCGTTTTTAGCAATTTTTACAGGTTCCTTATTACCATCTTCCGTATAAACGGGGACATCAATTTGTTCACCAACAACTTTCAACTGATCGATTGCCGCAGGCCTGTAAACGTCACACGCAACCAATAGCGGATTTTTCCCTTTTTTAGTCTTTAAAAATTGCCCCAGTTTACCTGTGAATGTTGTTTTCCCTGAACCCTGAAGTCCGGCAAGTAAAATAACCGAAGGATTACCGGAAAGGTCAAGTTCAGCAGCCGTTCCTCCCATTAGATTGGCTAACTCATCGTGAACGAGTTTAACCATTAATTGTCCGGGCTTTACAGACTCAACGACCTTCTGTCCTATTGCTTTTTCTTTTACTGTATTTGTAAAATCTTTAGCTATCTTGAAATTAACGTCTGCATCCAGTAATGCCCTTCGAACATCTTTTAATGTTTCTGCAATGTTTACTTCAGATATTCTGCCTTGCCCTTTTAGTATCTTAAACGATTGTTCTAACCGGTCCGTAAGACTATCAAACATATTCTTAATTCTTTATTTGTTTTTAAAAATTGAATTGCAAAAATAATAAAAATAACTGTCACATAAAAAGCAGATTTGTTCCTAAACAATTAACAACAAAACCTTTTTCATGTTTGCTACTTTCGAAATATAAACGCACCTAATCAACCAATATTTTAAAATAAATAATTGTTTCTGGTAATCCGATTATTCTAAAAACAGCGTAACCAAAATTTTCCTTTACAGAGAAAACCCGGATTTAGGATTGTTCACAACATACTTTATACTTAATCTATAATATCTCAGCGTCTACGATGAATTTCGTATATAGGTCAATTTCATGATCCTGGTTTATGGTTTCATCTGTGGTGACTGTCACTTTCACCTGGAAAGAATCTTTTAACAAATATTCTTTCAAATCAACGGAAGTAGTTTGCAGTTCAAGGGTACTTCCAACATCATCAGGGATGCTATTTCTTGACGCGATAAGAGTGTCATTCATACCATCTGCTCCCAGGTATACTTCTATATCATTGAGAAAACTGAAATCGCTATCCTGCGGACTTGAAATTGTCATATTCAATCCCGTCAGGGTAATTTCCTCAATAAGATCCGCACTGGTATTATTCTGTGAAAATTCTTGTGAAGTATTGGTCTCTATTTCAGGTGTACTAATGCTGAATGGTGTGTCAACATCCAGTGTTCCAGGGATGGTAAAAGAAGTTTCGTAGTCCAGATCAAATTCAGTCATTTCATCGAGGTGTTCACAGGTAGTCAATGAAAAAACAATTGCAACTAAAATTAACTTTCTCATGGTTTTATGGTTTTGATGTATACATTAAATTTAACACAACAAAACTAAACCATTTGTTTAATTTTCCATATATTTCAATCCAATATAAAAAAGGATATGCATTTTCCTGAAATAACAGTCATCCTACCTTATTTCAATGCCGAAAACACCCTTAACAGGGCTGTTCAAAGCATCGTATCACAAACTTTCAAAAATTTTGAATGCATTCTTGTCGATAACAATTCAATCGATGAAAGTCGTTCTATAGCTGTTAAATGGCAAGCAAAAGACTCCAGGATAAAACTTATGGAAGAATCGAGACAAGGGGTGGTCTTTGCTTTTGGAAAAGCAGCAGAAAATGCTTCCGGGAAATATATTGCCAGGATGGATGCCGATGACTACGCACATCTCAGGCGTCTGGAGTTACAGTATGCTCACCTGGAAAAGAATCCGGAAGTGGAAGTGATAAGCGGACTGGTTAATCATACATCCAAATTCCGCAGACGAGATGGACTAAAGCATTATGTAGACTGGACGAACAATGTAATATCATACGAAGAGATTTGTATCAACCGGTTTATTGACTCACCCATTATCAACCCTACAGCTATGTGGAGGAAAGAAACAAATAAAAAATTCGGACTATACCGGCATGGAAACTTTCCGGAAGATTATGAGATGTGGCTGCGCTGGTTGTACCAGGGAGTTCGCATTGAAAAAATCCCGCACATTGTTTTAGACTGGCATGATTCAGACAGCAGATTGACACGTACCCATCCCTCTTACAGTGATGAAGCGTTTTACCGGATAAAAACACAATACCTGGTCCTCTGGCTCAAACAAAATAATCAGTTCCATCCGCATGTAACTGTGTGGGGAGCCAGCAAAATATCAAGAAAAAGAGCAGAAATGCTGGAAAATGATAGCATTACAATCGACAATTTCATTGATATTAAGAAAACCAGGCAAATAGATTCCAGTGTACTCTTCTACAAAGATATACCACCCCCGGGAAAAATATTTATATTGGTATATGTGAGACAGTGGGATGCAAAAAGAAAAATAAAGCAATACCTGGAAAGCCTTGGATACAGTGAAGGAAAAAATTATTTGCTTGTATCCTGAAAAAGCAGATAGTAAGTTTGAAACTTAAAATGCACCATTGAAATAAATTGGTCATTTAGTCTCAATTAAACATATAGATAAAAAACTAACCAACCTTTATTTCTAAGATATATCCCATTATCTAAGAATAAGACTTATGGGTATTATAACAAAAATTAGACCAGGCCAAAAGATTATGACCTGGTCTAAAAGGCAACTATGAAAAC
>JBKGZD010000067.1:0-12877 GCA_046545795.1 Bacteroidales bacterium
ATCATCTTTCTATCTCCGGCGGACATGTTTGCAATGAGACCATTATTGCTGGTACGTCTGCTATGTTTGCATTAATTAATAATTTTTCCAGTAATGCTACTGCATGTGTGTAGCTTGGTCCTCTCAGATTTATTCTTCTTGGGTATGCAGAGCCGTCTGATACGATGTAATAACCGTATTCTCCTCTTGAAGCCTCAGCTCTTACATATGTTTCTCCTTTTGGAATGCGCCAGTTCAAAGCATTGGGAGTAGGAGCTTTAAAACTTCCTTTTGCTGGAATTTTATCCAAAATCTGCCTGATGAGGTCTGCCGTAACTTGCATATCCATCCATCGGACTCTTGCTCGTGTATATATGTCTGAATTTTCCAGTACGGGCGCTTCCCAGTCCAGATGCTCGTAAAACAGGTATGGGTTGTCTTTGCGGACATCCCTCTTGTAACCTGCTCCCCTGGCATTAGGACCTACTATTCCAAATTTATCCACCCAGGAAGGATCTATATATCCGGTTCCAATGGCTCTTTTTTTGAAAACAGCATTGTTAAACATTACATCATCGAGTCGTTTTGCCAGGCGGAATACCTCATCCATAGCTTTGATTGCCCGGTTTTTGAAACCATCGGGCAGGTCGCCACGCACACCACCTGGCAGCATGTACATATGATAAATTCGTCCTCCTGTCAGTTCCTCGAACAGATCTAATACCAGCTCACGGACATACATTCCCCATTGTACGCCTATGCCAAGGCCGAATGAGCCTCCCTGTCCCGGAACTACCCGCAGAAGCATCTGGAGACGTGACATTTCAAGGACCAGCATACGCAGCCATTGAGCTTTTTCCGGTACTTTAATTCCTGCAAGTTCCTCTACTCCTTCTGCAAAACAATATTCATTGGTATCTGACTCCGGGACACACATTCTGATACATGTAGGCATGACCTGCATATATAACCTGCGCTCAAATAATTTTTCAAATCCCCGGTGCAGATATCCTACATGTGTTTTGGCATCTACCACCTCATCCCCGCACAGAGTAAGCTCGAGCGACATATTCCCTGTTACTCCGGGATGGTTAGGTCCCTGCCATACTTTGGTGTATTTACCTGAGGATAAATCTATTTTATTTTTTCCATCCGGTCCTTTTTCCGGGTATTTATTTCGATTATTTTCAAACATCTTGTTCTTCTTCATAGTCATCAGAATAAAGCTTTTGTTTCATATATTCCCTTGGATTATGGCCTTTTGAACCCGGCCTGGGAAAATATGTCTCCTCGGAATATTTTTTTGAGTCAAATTCACGCCGCATTGGTGGTATATCATCCCAGCCTTCGAGAATAAACTCTTCGTCTACCCGCGGGCTGCCGGGAAAATCAATTCCGTACATCTCTTTCAGTTCCCTTTGATAGGTTGCCACCTGCTCCCATAGATGATGGGCTGATTCCATACTTGCATTTTCCCTGGAAATGAAAGTGCGAACACCGATATCAATCTTTTGAGACGGATTATTCAGGATATACGTAAGCTGAAATTGATCATTCTCAATCCAGTCCACTGCCGTAAGAAGTACGAAGTGGGAAAAACCCTCATAGTCTCTCAAAAATGTAACCAGGGGCACAGCATTCTCTTTTTTAACAGTAATGAATGCAAGATTATCACGCTGCCTCTCCGTAGAAGAGACTTCAAAGTGAGATTGTATGTTTTTTAAGGTTTTTTCCATTTTTTATCTTTTAACAATGAAACAATGAAATTACCAGTTATAATCCGGCATATTCCAGTCTTTAATTATTTTTTTCTGGTTTGCTTTGTACCAGTCGAAGTTGTCTGCATATTCGTTTGCTCCTTCTGCTCTTCCCTCGCGGATGCGTTTTTTTAGCTGGTTAAACCCTGCCAGTAATGCTTCAGGACGGGGCATACAACCTGCAACATATACGTCAACAGGAATGTACTTGTCAAGTCTGTTTATTGTGTTGTAGCTGTCCCAATACATTCCCCCGTTTATGGTGCAACTGCCAAGTGCAAGGACGAACTTTGGCTGCATCATCTGTTCGTATGAGCGGATCGCTCTTTTGAGCGTTTTTACTGAAAGGTATCCGGAGATGATGATTGCCGATGATTGCCTTGGTGTAGGCCTCATTGCAACTCCGAACCGGAACATATCGAAGCGTGGTGTGGTCAGCGGTGGTATTTCTATACTTCCACATCCTGTTCCAAAACCAAGCACCCAGATAGATTCCGAACGGGCCCAGTTCAGGAATTTCTCTATCACCCCTTTGTGTGGGTCTTTACGTTCGGGGCGTTCCTGGCTGAAGTAGTCCTGCATCGGATCAACTTCAAAGCGTTTTCCGTCAGGAGACTCTACTGTTCGCTTTTTGTTGTAATCTTTCAGGAATTTTTCCCTCGTCTCCCTGATTTTTTCTTCGTCGCTATGATTGGTGTTATACTTGTCTGCCATAATTACATGATTAATATTATCGCTATTATACCTAAAATAAGTGGTACTCTCAGAAACCAGACTACCGATTGCTCAACTCTGAAACGCGGGAATACCACGCCTACCAAAACTGAGATAAAATATATCAGGAATGTTTTGATTATGAGCTCAAGCCACGATGTTGCACCTCCAAAGAAAAGGTTCATAAATAATACAGCCTCTGCGACATGCAGAATAGCGGCATTTGTTCTCAATATCCCCAGATAAGAGGAGTGATATTCGGTTGGAGGGCCAATAGGAATTTCGTTCGGTGCCTTCACCAGGTCAAAAGGCGAGTGCATAAAAATACCCAGCATGGACAGGAGTGCTGCCAGTGTTGCTACTGGATTGGTGAATAGTGTCCAGTTCATTATGCCGCCTTGTTGTGCTGCTACCATTTCTGATAATGAGAGGGTATTATACTGTACAGCAAGGGCAATAATAGCAAGTGCAAAGGGAAGTTCCACTGCTGTTACCTGTGATAAACCTCTGCTCACTCCAATAGCTGAATAAGGATGTCCTCCTTCTCCTGCTCCCAATGCCATACCAAGCATACCAAAAAACTTGATGTACAGAATAATGACCAGGTCGCCGGCAAAGGAAAAATTACTAAACAGTTCTGAGCCGTAAATTAGCGGCATAAACAGAATGATGCCCACACCTCCCAGCAGTCTGAATACAGGGCCGAGCTGGAACATAACACCATGGTTTATCGAATTCCGGTTGGAGTATAATTTGACCAGGTTTATCCATGGCTGATACCAACGGATGCCAATCCGTCTTCCAACCCTGGCTGTAAGTTTGCGCATGATTGCTGTCATGAGCAACCCCCAGTTTAATATAATGAATAAGCCCAGTAATGTAAACAATATTCGTGTCAGTAAGTCCATTATAAGCCTCCTGTTGTTATCAGATAAACAATAATTACATAAGCAAGAACATGTAGCATGTATGTTTGTCCATTGCCATTATAAATCCGGCGTGTCTGGTCTGCAATTTCAGTAATGGTATCAGAAATCCAGCTCCAGGCTTTTGTGATTCCTGGTGCAACAAGGAATCCAAGTGCTTTATTGTATCCGGCAAACATGTTGTATGATATATGTGTTGTTTCTGGTCTTTCCGGCCGTTCTCCTGCATAGACAATATTGAATTGTTCTGCTTTCTTTGCATTCCGGTTGAGCATGATAAGCCACAAGACCATAAGAGCAAAGGCTGCCATTACGATTATCATAATTTGTGAGCCATTCCAGTAACCAAGCTGCCCTATGGCTTTTCCACTTCCTGTCCATTCTAATTGGTGTGAAGGGAAAAATTGGGCAGTTACTTCTCCGAATGGCTGAAGGATTAGCTCTGGTTTAGCTGAGAACACCATAATCCCCATGATAAGAATGTATGCAGGAATGAGAAACCAGGGAGAGATTTCTTTTACAAGCCGGTGTTTATCTTTTAGTTGTCCAAGGAAAATGGAATGAATGAGCCGATACAGGTAGAGGAACGCTATTATTCCGGAGAAGAATATAATGGCACCCTGGAAATACCATTCTTTATCAATGCTGGCGTTATAGAACAACCATTTGCCTGCAAAACCGGATAGCGGAGGCATTCCCGACAGGGCTACGATGCCTATAAGCACAGCAATGAAGCTATAAGGCATTTTTTTAATCAATCCACCCATTTCATACATGTTATGCGTTTTCAGCCTTAATACTATACCTCCGACAATGAGAAACAGGATAGCCTTGTACATGAAGTGATTTACAGTATATGTCAAACCAGCCAGCCATCCTACATGTGTCATTAATGTAAATGCAAATAAGATGTATCCCAGTTGGCCGATACTTGAATAGGCCAGCAATCTTTTAGCATCTTCCTGGAAAACAGCGGCCAGGTTAGCCATCAGGGCAGTAATTGCTCCGAGCCAGCCCAGCACATACATTAATGAATGATTTGCTGCACTTTCAGCTCCCATTGATATGAACAAGATTACCAGGCCAAAAACGCCAGCTTTCAAGAGAATTGCTGACACCATTGGAGATACGTCCGACTCTGCCTCAGCGTGAGCTCCGGGAAGCCAGATATGAACACCTAAAGTGGCTGTCTTCGTCATAAATCCGATGGCTATCAAACTGTAAGCCCACCCGGCATAGGTAGTAATGCTGGACATAGCCTCAAGTCCTGTTGTATTGCTGCCTGCAAAAGCTATTCCCATGCCTGCCAGCATGAGATAAGCCCCACCCGCAGAAAACAACATGTAACTATATCCATGTGTTAATGACCTTTTACCTCTGATGATTAGGATATAGGAGCCTATTGTCATTAATTCCCAGGCAAAGAAAAAGTGCAGCATCGATTCTGCTGTGATTAATTCTCCCAGTCCAAGGAACATGAGTAAGGCTGCAGGGTAAAAACCCTGGCGCTTTCCTGTGTAGGAAAAACCGGGCAATAAAGTAAGCATTCCTCCAATGAGGAAAATAATACTAAAAATGAAGCGGAGTCCATCATTTTCATATAGGCCGGGCATTATTAAGTAGGCATAGGCTGCTATAGCCGCAATTGCAATAATATTTTTGATGCGTGCAGGGATAAAGTCCAGCAGGAAAATTACAATGATAACACCAAGCGGAAGAAATCTGATGTTTTCTGCGCCTTGCGCAAATGGTGCTGATAAGAAAGAAACCACATATAAACCGACACCTGCAGCCACAAGTGGAATGTATTTAAAAAGAGAAAACTGAAGTTCTGTTTCTGTTTCGGGTTTAATTTTAATTGCATACCCCAGCCAGCGGAATAAATATACTCCTTCCAGGAAAGAACCCAAAAGAATTATAACCACCCATGTATATCCTGCGTTGGCGGATAATTGCATGACAAGTTCCCATTTTGCGAAGAAAGACGGGAATGGTGGGAATCCTATTAATGCGAAAATAAATGTTCCAAACAAAACAAGAAGAATGGGTTTGTTTCGCAGTATGCCCCATGTTTTAAGGTTTTCGTTGTTGATGATTCCCGCGAGCCAGAATAACCCTGCTTTAGCAAGAAAATGGCTGAGCAATATCCCCCCGGCTATCATAAAGAATTGATTTCCAATGAAGCGGGATAAACCTACGATAATAATAAGTAACCCGATTTGCCCTATGGATGAATATCCGAGCAGTCTGCGTGCATTGTTTTGCTTTATCCCAAGAAGGTTAGAGCCGATAAATGTGATAGCTCCTATAGTTGCGATCATATAGTGCCATTCATCCCCTGCTAAAGGGATAAGTTTGAATAGAACAAAAATCATCGCTGTAGCGAAAGCTCCGGAAACTATTGCTCCTAATCCCGGATGAGCACCCTGGTAAAGGTCCAGCGCCCATCCATTGGCAGGGAAGGGTTTTAGTTCCAATATTATGGCTATAAGTACCAGAAATACCGCAACCACACCACCTTTTATTGCAACCGGATTGGCATTGATAATATCTTCCAGGTATAGCGAACCTGTAATTTGGTAGATAAAAATTATTCCAATTAAAAAAAGACCTGAAATGAGCGTTGCTGCTATCAAATATTTAAAACCGGCTGATAATGCCCTGGTATCTTTTTGAAGCAATACCAGACCTGCAATAGCAACACTACTAATTTCTAGAAAAACAAACAGATTAAAAATATCCCGCGTCATCACCATCACATTCAAACCCACAAAAAGCAGGAGGTAAACCATCATTGAATTAACGCCCTCTTTCCTGAATTTATCCCACAGGTATAATCCCCCAAATATTCCCAATATGTTTACCATTGAAGTGATAATGGCTTCATATCTTCCCATCAGGAGTTGAATGGAAAAAGGAGGTTTAAAACCCGCGGTAAATATTTGCTGTGTACTATGTCCTTCCAGAGCAATTGCCCAAAGCCATTGTATTGAGATAAAAGACATAAATCCCAGCGTTATTAACATGAGTATACCGGGTATATTTTTGCCTGTGTGTTTGAGTATACCAAGCAAAAAGGCTATGCCAAGTCCTGAAGCTACAATATAAATAGGGTCTACCATTTTAAGTCATCGTATTTATTGATTTCCAATGTTTTTTTCTTTTGATACAATTTAAGGGCGTAAGCGAGCATCAAGGCTGTAATTCCCAGGCCAATAACAATTGCTGTCAGTACAAGGGCCTGGGGAACAGGGTCTACTATTTCTTTGGCCGCATTTTGCAGATTTACAGCTTCATCAAGGATAGGGGCTTTCTTCCCTCTTATGTATCCAATACCAACCATTATGATATGTATGCCAGTATCAAATAGTGAAAAGCCGATAATTATTTTGATAATGTTTTTTTTCGTTAGCATTGCCCATAAACCAACAATTACGACTGTGATTCCTGTTAAAATTGCGATATGTGATAGCGTTATATTTTCCATTATACTTCTTCTTTCTGAGTTTCTTGTAAATTGCTTACTATACCAGACAATTCAGCGCCAACTTTGAGTCCGATGAATATGTAAATTACCGGAATAGCTCCGGCACTAAGGAGTGTGCCGAATTCTCCCAGTCCAGGATAATCGTTGTCAAGAAATCCTCCTGCCAGGAATATTCCGAGGATTCCCAGGATAATAAATGCAACACCTGAAATTGATTCCAGTATTGACAGGGTAACGTGGCTTAACTGTTTTGTTGGATTTGCCAGTAGCATAAGGACCACCCCTGATGCCAGTATGGCACCTCCCTGGAATCCACCACCGGGGGTAAGATGTCCGTTAATGAAAACATAAGTTCCAAAAAGGAATATCAGTGGAGTAAGAATTTTTGCTGCTGTTTCCAGTATTTCGCTGGTCTTCCTAATTTTTCGGGGTACGTTGTATTTCTCTTTAGTCTTCAGAAAAAATCCTATTATTGATGCCGTGAGGAACAGAATGGTTACTTCCCCTAAAGTATCTAACCCCCTGTAGGTTACAATTACTGCAGTTACAAGATTTGCCGCACCTACCTCTTGTGGTCCCTTTTCAGCATATTGTGCCGGGGCAGTATTCAATTCCTGTCTGAAATCAAGTAAAGAAGTATTTTTGATTAGGATTGCTGCTAAAAGTATCAGCAATACAAGTACGAAACCCTTTTTAGCCATTGTCTTTCTTTTCTTTTTTTATTTTATTCAGTACATAGAAAAATATTATCGTAGACAATCCACTTCCTATAGAAGCCTCTGTCATTGCAACATCAGGTGCTGCAAGTAACAAGTACATCACAGAAGCAAAAAGGCTTACAGCCCCCGCAGCAATGATAGCTACAACAAGTTTTTCATTCTGTACAGCTGTTATAGCCATCAGAATAAGCACAAGTGCCAGTATTATGGCTGTTATTGTTATTATCATTCGTTGGTATTTTTATTGTTATCAGAAGGAATATATTGTTCCTCTTCCTTGTATTTATCGACTAATGTTGCTTTTGTCAACGGTACTTTTATGAAATGGGAAGCTCTTGCCAGCACATGGGATGACACCGGGTTGGTTATCATGACTGCAATGATGAGTATAATGAGTTTTCCCCACCATCCAGGTACAATCAATAATATCCCGGTAAAAGATAATATAGTTCCTAAAGTTGAAGCTTTTGTGCCCGCCTGGATTCTGTTATATGAGTCAGGCATTCTGAGTAGCCCAATTGAGCCCAACAATAAAAATATTGAACCAGCCAGCGTTACAAACGCCCCTATTATTGCTATAATTTCCATAATTTATAATCCTTTTTCTAAGTATCTTGCAACAATTAATACTCCCAGAAAACTTAAAATACCATAAACCATTGCAATGTCAAGGTATATGACCCGGTTGTTCAAACAAGCAATACCTGCTATAATTGCCAGTGAGGATATTGTCATCACATCAAAGGCAATAATGCGGTCGCTGTAGCATGGACCTTTGATGAATCTGATTAAAGCGAGAATAACAGACAGCAGCATTATTCCCATTGCGATGGATAGTATCGTGTTAACCATATATTTTTTCTAAATATTTTTCAAATTTTCTGACAATTGCTTTAGTAGCTTTATTAATATCTTCAGATTGTACATCAATCCAATGAATATAAAGGGTATCATCCTTTATGTCAATTGTTAGAGTACCCGGTGTTAGGGTAATGGAGTTGGCCAGTACCATTCTACCCATTTTGGATTGTAATTTTGTTTTGACTTCTACAATGCCCGGATTTATCGGCAGGGTAGGGGTTAATACTCTCCGTGCTACATCCAGATTTGATTTTATAAGCTCATATATAAAAACAAATATATAGATGATGGAGTATGTAAAGGCCAGGGGTGTTAGTTTTAACTCGGAGAAAGCATCACATTTTCTGCAAAATATGACCGATAATATAAAAGATACAACAGCCCCCACCCCCAGAATGATGGGTTCAAAGCTATTATTTAGTAAAATCCAGAAAAGGAATGCTATGATGAATGAGATGAGAATATTTTTTTGTTGCATTACTTATAAATTGAAAGTTCTATATATTTATAAAATTAGATATTACAAAAATAACATTAAATCGATTTTGTTCATAAAAAATATTTATATTGTGCAATATAAATGGACTTTACCTAAGATTTAAAAAATATAGATATATAATTATTTGGAAATAGATTTATGTCGATAAAAAAATAGATTTATATTTGCAATAGAAAATACTCATAATATGTCGGGAATTCTAC
Source organism: Bacteroidales bacterium (assembly GCA_046545795.1). Classification (GTDB taxonomy): domain Bacteria; phylum Bacteroidota; class Bacteroidia; order Bacteroidales; family UBA12077; genus JAGXLC01. The sequence goes on from JBKGZD010000067.1 coordinate 9,146, forward strand.
AGAGCTGTACAGAATGTAACTTTAAGTCCTCTTGTTTTCAGAAGCTTGAAGCAGAAGAGCTGGCGATGACTGATAAGAGTAGAGTCCAGGTACATTATAAAAAGGGCGAAACTATTGCTAAACAGGGTTCTTTTATGAACCATATTCTATACATAAAAGATGGCTTTGCCAAGATTTACCGGGAAAATGAAAACAACACCAATACGATTTATAATATTTTTTCAACAGGATCATTAATAGGATTGTCTACTCTTTTCAGGGACAATATCTATCCTTATTCAATTGCAGCTTTGTCAGACTCTGTAGTTTGTGCTATAGACAGGGAAACAATTAAACACCTGATCGATGAGAACAATCGCTTTGCTGTTTCTGTTCTAAAAAGTATTAATGAAGAAAATTCACATCTCAGGAGTAAGATGGTTAGTTTGACCATGAAGCAATTACCCGGTCGTATGGCAGATACAATATTGCATTTGGCTGAAGAAGTGTATGGTTCGGATGAGTTCCATTTGAATCTTTCCAGAAAGGATCTGGCTGAATTTAGTGGTATGTCAACAATGAGTGTAGTGAGAACTCTTCAGGGTTTTATGAAGGAAAATTTGATTAAGCAAAATCAAGATATTTTGACTATAATAGATAAATCCGGGCTTAAACAAAAGTCAGAATTGAAATTGTGATTTTTTATTTTATATTCGCAAATAGGTACGCAATTGCTTATTTAATATAAACATTTTGCTGTTAGATTTTGTAAAATATATCGAAAAATTTTTTGTTAGGCGTACCAGATTTAAACAGGTTTGCTGAATAAGATATTATTATATAATTTTGTTTTAAAATATACAAAAAATCGATCATGTCGAAGGTTATTAAGATTAAGAAAGGTTTAAACATTCCGCTGGAAGGTGAAGCTGAAAAGGTAATACAAAAAGCTGAGCCCTCTCAGTATTATGGAGTAAAGCCCATTGATTTTCACTGGATGAGAACAAAACTCCTCAAAAAACCGGGGGAAAGAGTGAAAGCGGGAACTCCTTTGTTTTATAACAAGTTAATTCCCCATGTTCAGGTTCCTTCCCCGGTAAGTGGAAAAGTTGTTGAGGTTCCGAGGGGAGATCGCAGAAAAATTCTGGAAGTAGTTATTGAAGCTGATTCCACTATTGAATATGAAGACTTTGGAAAAGCTGATCCCAATGATTTAGACAGGGATAAGATAGTTGACAAATTGATAAAGTCAGGCTTATGGGCATTTATACGTCAAAGGCCCTATTCAATAGTAGCGAATCCGGAAGATGATCCGAAAGCAATTTTTATTTCGGCTTTTAATACTGCTCCGCTATCTCCTGATAATGATTTAATTGTCAAAGGAGAAAACGAAAATTTCCAGAAAGGGATAGATGTTTTGAAGAAATTAACTACCGGAACCATTCATGTGAATGTTAATGCAAAATATCCGGCATCCAAGGTCTTTACAGAGGCCAGGGGTGTCCGGGTAAATCAGTTTATGGGGCCACATCCTGCAGGTAATGTAGGTGTACAAATCAATAAAATAGACCCTGTTAATGCAGGAGATAAAGTTTGGTATCTTTATCCCCAGGATATAATCACAATTGGAAGATTGTTTGATAAAGGTATCTACGATGCTTCAAAGGTAATAGCATTAACCGGTTCTGAAGTTAAACGTCCCCAATATTATAGAATTTTGAGGGGAGCAAGCATAGAAAACCTGGTCAAGGATAATGTTAACAAAGGAAATCTCAGGTATATCAGTGGGAATGTATTGACCGGAAAGAAGATTGCCGAAAAAGGCTTTGTAGGATTTTTTGATGATCAGGTAACAGTAATTCCCGAAGGCGACTATTATGAATTCCTTGGATGGGCCAAACCTGGCTTTGATAAATACAGTACTTCCAGGGCATTCTTTTCATGGCTTCGACCAGGGAAGAAATACAGGATTGATACTAATCTGCATGGAGGAGAAAGGGCATATGTTATGACTGGTGAGTATGAGAAAGTATTCCCAATGGATATATATCCCGTTCAACTCATAAAGGCAATTATGATTAGAGATATTGAATTAATGGAGAAATTAGGTATATATGAAGTTGATGAGGAAGATTTTGCTCTACCTGAATTTGTATGCACCTCAAAAACTCCTGTACAATCCCACATACGTGAAGGTTTGAACTTCATGATGGAAGAAATGGGAATTTAAATATGTGTAATAAAAAATAAATGTATGAAACGGCAATGATAAAATAAACATGATTATCACAAAAGGGAATGTTTATTTTATCATGGTAAGTTCCATATGGCCTTTGAAAATAAAAAAAATAACCATATGAAATCATTACGGAAATTTGTTGATAATATAAAACCGCATTTTGAAAAAGGAGGGAAGTTTGAAAAATTTTCCCGAACCTTCGAAGCATTTGAAACATTTCTTTTTGTCCCTAACACAACTACTTCTCGGGGGTCTCATATCCGCGATGCTAAGGATATGAAGCGCACCATGAGTATTGTTGTGTTGTCATTGGTACCGGCTTTGTTATTTGGTATATGGAATGTTGGACACCAGCATTTTCTGGCAACCGGGCAAGAGGGAACCACAGGAGAAGTCTTTCTTGAAGGGTTGAAACTTGTTTTGCCCATTATTGTTGTTGCGTACGTTACCGGCCTGGCAATTGAGTTTCTTTTTGCACAAATCAGGGACCATGAAGTGAATGAAGGTTTTTTGGTCTCAGGTATGTTAATTCCTTTAGTAGTGCCTGTGGATGTTCCACTTTGGATGGTTGCAACTGCTACAGCATTTGCAGTAATTTTTGGTAAAGAGGTATTTGGTGGCACTGGGATGAATATTCTCAATCCTGCTTTAACGGCACGGGCATTTTTATTTTTTGCTTATCCGGCATATATGTCAGGAAATGAAGTATGGACGCACGGACTAATTAATGGTGAGAATATTGTTGACGGATTTTCAGGAGCAACTCCGCTGGCAATGGCATCAGAGGGAAACGTCGAAAATATGCCGGCGATTTCGGATATGTTCTTCGGGACAATTCCGGGTTCAATTGGTGAAACTTCTGTTATAGCTATACTGCTTGGTGCATTTATTTTGTTGTTTACAGGTATAGGAAGCTGGAGAATTATGCTGTCTACCGTTGTTGGTGCATTGGTTATGGGATTTTTACTCAATACTTTTGCTATAAATCCATTTATGGAAATTCCTGCATGGCAACATCTTATTATGGGAGGTTTTGCGTTTGGTGCCGTGTTTATGGCAACTGACCCGGTAACAGCAGCACAAACAACACGTGGGAAATATATTTATGGATTCCTGATTGGTTTCCTTGCTATTTTAATTCGTGTTGTTAACCCGGCATACCCGGAAGGAGTTATGCTCGCTATACTTCTTATGAACGTGTTTGCGCCTCTTATTGACCATTACGTTATGGAGGGTAATATAAAGAGACGCTTAAAAAGAGCTAAATCTGATGTTAGTTAATTAAATATTAGAATTATATGAAGAATTTTAGTAATACATACATCTTTACATTTGCTACAATAATGGTGGTTGCGGTGGCTGCAGTTCTTTCTGTTGTTGCAATGCAATTACAACCTTTGCAAAAAAAGAATTACGAGAGAAACAAAAAGCAAAATATATTGCTGTCCCTCAATGTGGAAAGCACAAAAGATGATGCTATACAGAAGTATGATCAATACATCACAGAAGCTTAT
>JBKGZD010000068.1:0-12848 GCA_046545795.1 Bacteroidales bacterium
TTAAATGCTTCAATTTTAATGAAAAAAATAGGTATAAAGATTTAGTAAGTTTTCATTTATGCTGAATATCAGTTGTTAACAAAATATGTATCCCCTTTCATCCCCTCCGCAACCATTCTCTCAGTGAATTGCTCATAACCCGGCATTCTAATAATTAAAAAATCTGACAGGTATTTATTTGACATTTAAGCAGATTTCTTGTATATTTATTTATTCCTAAAAGAGAATTATTCTTAATTAACATAAATTTCAACTAATGGATAATGAAGAAATCAAAACCAAATTAACAGGGAAAGGATTGAAAGTTACACCTCAAAGAATGTTCATCCTTGAAGCCATATATACACTTAACAATCACCCCACTGCAGAAAACATTATTGATTATATCAGGAGTGTGTACCCACACATCGCTATAGGGACAGTTTACAAAGTTCTGAATATATTGGTTGAAAATGAACTGGTTAAGAAGGTTAAAACCGAAAATGATAAAATGAGGTATGATGCCAATATGGAAAGCCATCATCACCTGTATGACAAGGAATCAGAAGTAATTCAAGACTATTGTGATGAAGAACTGGATAAACTGCTCAGAAACTATTTTAAGAAAAAAAACATCCCTGATTTCACGATTGAAGAAATCGTGCTGCATATAAACGGAAAATTCAATTAATTCAGAGAAACACGAATATAAATTAACCTCAAAATAAGTAAATTTATGAAAAAAGATCCCAATAAAGTAAGTAAATGTCCGGTTACCGGAGCAACTGGCAGCCACAATTCCGGAAATGAAACACAACACCAGAATTCAGCGCCGAATCAAATTCCATTGAATATATTACGTCAGCATTCTTCGCTATCCAATCCAATGGACGAAGATTTTAGTTACGCTGAAGCATTCAAGAGTTTGGATTTGAAAGCGGTTAAGAAAGACCTTCATACTGTTATGACCGACTCTAAAGATTGGTGGCCGGCAGATTGGGGGCACTACGGACCGCTCTTCATACGTATGGCCTGGCATAGTGCGGGTACTTACCGCGTAGCTGACGGTCGTGGGGGCGGAAGCACCGGCAATCAGCGTTTTTTCCCCATCAACAGCTGGCCTGACAATGTGAGTCTCGACAAAGCAAGACGCCTGCTATGGCCTGTTAAACAAAAATACGGCAGAAAACTTTCCTGGGGCGACTTGTTGATCCTGGCCGGAAATGTTGCGCTGGAATCCATGGGTTTTAAAACCTTTGGATTTGGAGGTGGCCGTGAAGACGTATGGCAACCTGAAGAGGATATTAACTGGGGTCCTGAACATGAATGGTTGGCTGATGAACGTCATGACCAGGACGATAATCTTGAAGGCCGTCTTGCTGCCGACCATATGGGGCTCATTTATGTAAACCCGGAAGGACCCAACGGTGAGCCCGATCCGGTAAAATCTGCAAAATTCATCCGCCAGTCATTTAAGCGTATGGCTATGAATGATTATGAAACTGTAGCACTTATAGCCGGCGGACACACCTTTGGTAAGGTACATGGTGCCGCGCCGGAATCACACGTAGGACCCGATCCGGAGACAGCGCCTATTGAAGAACAAAACCTGGGATGGAAAAACAGCTACGGCACAGGAAAAGGGGCCGACACCATTACCAGCGGCCTTGAAGGAGCATGGACCCAAAAACCCACACAATGGGATATGGGCTTCTTTGAAAACCTCTTTGAATATGAATGGGAACTGACTAAAAGTCCCGCCGGAAAATACCAATGGAAGCCGAAAGACAAGGCTGCACAGGAAATGGTCCCGGATGCACATATCCAGGGAAAGAAAAACCCACCTATGATGCTTACAACGGATATAGCATTGAAAGTAGACCCGGAATACGAAAAAATATCAAGGCACTTCTATGAAAATCCCGAAGAATTCGCCGACGCCTTTGCAAGGGCATGGTTTAAACTTGTACATAGGGATATGGGGCCAAAATCACGTTACCTCGGACCGGAAGTACCTGAGGAAGACTTATTATGGCAAGATCCCATACCTGCAGCAGATCATACTTTGATTGATGACAATGATATTGCTGCATTAAAAGCAAAAGTATTAGACTCCGGCCTATCGGTTTCACAGTTAGTATTTACTGCATGGGCTTCTGCGTCAACTTTCCGCGGATCCGACAAGCGTGGCGGTGCAAATGGTGCTCGCATACGTCTTTCTCCTCAAAAAGAGTGGGAAGCGAATAATCCTGACCAGCTTAAAAAAGTACTGGACAAATTAGAAAACATACAAAAGGAATTCAACGGCTCTCAATCCGGTGACAAAAAAGTATCTCTTGCTGACCTTATCGTATTGGCTGGATGTGCTGGTGTTGAAAAGGCTGCAAAAGATGCCGGGTATGATATAACTGTGCCTTTCACACCGGGACGCATGGATGCATCGGAAGAGCAGACAGATGTAGAATCTTTCAAAGTGCTGGAGCCGGAAGCAGATGGATTCCGCAACTATCATAAAAAGCAGTACAGCAAATGCACAGAGGAAATGCTGGTTGATAAAGCACAACTGTTAACACTAACTCCTCCTGAAATGACTGTCCTTGTTGGCGGTATGCGCGTGCTAAACACCAATTTTGATAAATCTGACTATGGTGTTTTCACAAATCGCCCGGAGGTGCTTACAAATGATTTCTTTGTTAACCTGCTTGATATGAATATAGAGTGGAAACCCAATTCTGAATCAAGAGAAACATTCCAGGGATTTGACCTGGCTTCAGGCGAACAGAAATGGAAAGGAACACGGGTAGATTTAATCTTTGGCTCAAACTCAGAGCTGAGAGCGCTTGCCGAAGTTTACGGAAGTAATGACGGAGCAGAAAAATTCGTTAAGGATTTTATAGCAGCCTGGGACAAAGTCATGAACCTGGATCGTTTCGATTTGACCTGATTTTTCTAAAAAATAAATCTGAATTTTCATCCTCTTTTAAAGGTGGCCAGTTAACCCGGCCACCTTTTTAGCTCTTTGGGTTTTGTGAGTTCTTTCTTACTCTTTTTATGATTACCTACCAAAACAGCATTTTACCCGGGTAATATTATTAAAAATGATTTATTTTTTTACTTTTGAAACTATCATCCTCAAAAGATACAAACTATGAGAACAATTTTAATTTTCTTGATGTCCCTTTTTTTTCTGCAAGTTTCTGCCCAGGATTACACCCCATTTCAGAAGCGTCAGGACAGTATTCTTGGAATTTACAAAGAGAGCCTGACGGTTGTTTCGTCACGGACGGACGAGGAAAAAAGCAACCTCCATTTTTATTACCTGACCGGACTGCAAAGCGACAGTGCTCTTTTGGTTTTGTCTCCTGAATCTGAGGAAAATGTTGTGGTTTTTTCAGATAAAAAAGGTATTGACTATCCCGCTAAGATACTTCCGCTTGAGCAATTTGATGCATTTATGTCCGAAGAGATTAAACAATACGATAAGGTGAATACTGCCAGCAATTTTCATGTAATTTGCAATCATCCTGAAGTTTATAAGGATGTAAACCACATTAACAATATTCACAAAAGGCTAGTTTATATGCGGGCAATTAAAGATAAGACTGAAATTGAAGCACTCAGGGAAGCCAGCCGTATTACCGCCGAAGGTCTTAACCTTGCCTTCAGGGAAGTAAAACCCGGAATGACAGAAGAAGAGCTTATCACCCTGATGGAAGATTATTACAAAAAACAGGGCTCGGAAGGGACATCTTTTTACCAGGCTGCTTCGGGGCCTAATTCCGTTAATATTCATTTTGGAGCCACTTCAAGAAAGGTGGAGGCAGATGAAGTGATTGTTTTTGATATTGGTGCATGGTATGATAAGTATACTGCGGATATAAGCCGGACCATCCCGGTTGATGGTAAGTTTACTGCAGCCCAGAGGGAAATATACGAAGTCGTCCTGAATGCCCAGAAAAAAGCCATACAATACATGAAGCCAGGTGTGCCATTCCTTGAAGTACAGCAAGTTGCTGAAGACAAACTAATTGAGGGACTGCATAAGTTAGGGCTGGTTACAAATATTGATGCCGAATGGCAGCGAAAATTTTTTATTCAACATGGTTTCTATCATTTTATTGGGTTGCATGTGCATGATGTTTGGTATGATTACAGGGAAACCCTTGAGGATAAGATATACCAGCCGGGAATGGTTATGACAATGGAGCCGGGAATCTATTTCCCTAAGGATATGCTGAACGAAAGACCTGAAAGAATCCGGGATATGATATCAGAAGAAGAGTTTAAGGAATTTGCCCGTAATATAAGAGATGTCTATGATAAATATGCAGAAATGGGAGTACGCATAGAGGATGACGTGCTCATCACAGAAGAGGGCAATGAAGTGCTCACAAAGAAAGTACCTAAAGAGATTGAAGAAATAGAGGAAATGATGAGATAGAAAAGGCAGTGCTGTTAATTGCCTCTTTTTGAATATTATACTTTTTGTAGTTTAACCCTCTACCCCCTGAAAATTGATGGGAATTTTAAAACTTACCTCTCCTTCTGAATGTGCCTAATGCTATCAAACCGATCCGCATAGGTTTCCCTTACTTTCTTGTCATACCAGTTGTATAGGTCTTTGATCTCTTTTTCTCTGTCCTCTCTTTCTTTTCCGCTTCGCCATTGTTCCATTTTTTCTGTGGTTTTGTCATATATCTGCTTGTTGAGTGGCATTAATTTTTGTGTAATTCCGGTATTGTCTGCGTTAAATACTTTTGATGCATTAATGTAATATTTAGTAGAACCACGTTTTGAAGGTATAGCTTCATCTTTAAGGGTCAGGGCATATTCACAAATTTCTGCATTTTCCTTACCAGGTGCTGTTACTACTTCAGGCAACTCTCCGTCTTCTGTAAGCCAGACCGGGATAGCGGTTGATGTTAGGGGGAAACCAACTTTTGACCACATGGTTGTCAACAAGGGTGATTCATCTTGCTTTACTCCCTGCACTACCACTGAAGAGGTAGAAGTAAAGCGGTTAATACAATCCTGGAAATAAAGGTATCTTTCCTCGTTCTCCGGGGGCATATTTTTCCTTGCATTGATTCCGGACATTGGATTCTCCAGGGAATTCATAGCCTCTTCGAGGATAAACGGAGTGGATAATTTGCCTTCTGCTGATGCCCTGTAAAAAAGTTTTTCAGCAGTTTCAAACCTGATATAACCGGCACCTTCATCTGCTTCACCATCAAATGAGTAGTTGGTTCTTACGATGTAGCCGTGCGGGGCTAAGCTTTTATCATCTGCATCAAAACGAGTGTAAGATTCTTCGCCTGTCTCAAAGTAAGCCGCACCTCCTTCAGCGTCAATAACCCCAAAGTTTGAGGCAACTTTCCGGGGTTTACTGCTATTCTGTATAAATTTTTCAAATTCATCTACAGTAGCACATTCCATAAGGGCTTTTTTCATAAATTCACCATTTTCATCTTCCTCACCATCAACATTGTATGAGAGGGTATTCATAATAGCAAAACCTGCACTGTTAAACCCTATCCAAATTTTTCCCGCATCCTCATCCTCTGAATTAATCAGGGCTACTGCACTGTATTTCCCACTTCCAATATATGCCAGCTTGTTATCGAATGTCCGTGTATCTCTGTGCTTCCACATTATCGGGCGTCCGTCTTCTGTATGCTCCCCTGAGATGATAACTGATGTGCATGGAACAGCGAAGCGGAACGCCATAAGAACCAGGATGAAAGTCAAAGCTGCTTGTTTGAAGTTAATTTTAAGGTGTTTCATCATTTCAGAATTATTTTGAAGTTTATAGACTGGATTTTACAAGCTATTTCTTAAATCACGATTATACCCCTGTCCATTAACACGAAAAAAGTACCCAACAAGACTGTATATCCAAGGTACCATTTAACAGGAATATATTCTCCAGGAGATATTCCTAATTTGACATAATTATAAACCACAAGGATCGCCTTGGCAATGAAATACGCTGCAACTGTAGCTAATGCCACACCCACTGCGGCATAATTATTTGCCAACCAGAAACTGAGAGAAATATTCAGAATCACCTCTATAATGGCCACAACAAGTACTGCCCTTGTCTTCTTTTTACCCATCAGGATCGTATGTGGAAAAAGGAGTCTGCTGATAATGGTTAGAAGATAAACAATGAAAATATCAGCACTTCTTGTAAATTCCGGGCTGAACATAAATTTGTACAGCGGCTCTGCAAAAATAATCAACACAATAGAAAGAGGAAACATTGAGTGCATAATGCGCAACGACCGTCTTTTCAATTTCACCAGTGTTTCATTGATATTTTCCTTACTGGAGAATTCGGTTAGCATAGCGTTACTTAAACCTGTTGCCAGCATAATAACAAAAGGCAGCTCTTTAGCTCCGAAACGGAAGACGGCAAAATTCTCAGCCTCAAATTTTATAGATACCACCAATCCGTCAATATACTGAGCTGAACCGCTTATCAGGGCGCTAAACAGAAGCGGTACCGCTATTGTCAGCAATTCTTTTATAAACGGGAAAGAAAAACGGGGTGTAGCATAGTTGTAGATTAATGTTAACAGCCAGATATTCCTTATTATGGCAACAATTAACAACCCGCGCAATGACCATACTACGCTATATCCAAGAATTGGGGGTAAAATGGCTGCCACAAGCTGAATGGTATAAGTAATGTAAGCATAACTGAGTGTATTCCCCGATTTATTACGAACAACATAAATATATTCAACCAGGTTGGCCGGACTGCTTAGCAGCAAAAGCCACAGTGTAACATTCAGCAACGGTGCCTTACCTGATACTCCAAACACAGAAAAATTATCCTGTATAACCAGCCCGATGAGAAAAACGATAAAGCTAAAAAAAACCAGTACAACCCAGGTATTGAAAATTTCCGGTGACTTGCGCTTATCTTCATTAGCCAGTTCCCCAAATGTTTCACTTCCCTTATACAATGGCAGAAAAGCCTGTATGATTCCGGTAACCCAAAAAAAACTGGCAATATTCACCATAAAAACAGATATCTCAAAAAGACCAATCTGTTCTTTAGACAAGCCTATTTTCGTAAAAATAATGGAGATAGCCAGGAAAACAACAAAACGGAGTGTGTTAAAAACCTGCAACCCGGCTACATTACTTACATTTCTTCTTGGCGCTAACCACATGGAGTTCTTATTTATGTATCCTCAATACCATTACCCGCATGAATTCAAGATACAATATTAAAGAAAATGTAGTTACTTTTATAAAAATGAGACCGTAAATATTATTTTTGAAGAATAGATGTTGTAAATTCAAACATTTTCGACGGTGCAGAGTTGTATATAAACAAATAAAAAATACCATGAATATGTCTTTACAGCCCAAAGAACTCACAACTCAGGATTTATCAAAATGGACTAAAAACCCCGATGGTGTTTTATTCGATATAAGACCCCTTGAAGCATACAACGGGTGGTCTCTGAAAGGAGAACCCCGTGGAGGACACATAAAAGGAGCACAGGCACTTCCTCTTAAATGGACAAAATATCTTGATTTCAAGGATATTTTAAATAATAAAAAAATTACGGAAAATACACCTGTTATTCTGTATGGATACGAAACCGCTGAAACTGAGGAATTGGCAAAGAAATTTACAAACAGTGGGTATAGCAATATTGCCGTTTACAATAAATTTCTTGAAGAATGGGTGCAGGATAGACAATTACCCATGCAGCGGCTTGAGCGATTCCATCATTTGGTATATCCCGAATGGCTGAAAACATTGATTGACGGAGGAACACCTCCTGAATTTTATGGCAGGGATTATGTAATTTGTCATTCGCATTATGGTTACGAAGAAGATTATCATGACGGACATATTCCGGGTGCCATTCCATTGAACACAAACGACCTCGAATCTGAAGAAACATGGAACAGGAGATCACCGGGGGAACTTAAAAAAACGCTTTTGGAACACGGCATCAGTCATGATACTACGGTGATTGTCTATGGAAGGTTTAACCACCCTGATAACCGCGATCCATATCCCGGTCAGGCTGCCGGCCATTTGGGCGCTATAAGGTGTGCAGCAATTTTAATGTATGCAGGTGTGAAAGATGTTAAAATATTGAACGGTGGTCTTTCCACATGGCGTGAAGAAGGATATGAGCTGACAATGCAGGAGACAAAACCTTTACCAAAAGACGACTTTGGAGCTGTAATTCCCGGAAGACCAGAATTATTTGTAGATACACCGGAGGCAAAAAAATTACTTGCCTCTGATAATGGAGAACTGGTAAGCATCAGGAGCTGGGATGAATTTATTGGAAAAGTCAGTGGTTATAACTACATCGAAAAGACTGGCAGAATTCCAGGGGCTATTTTCGGAAATTGTGGTAGTGATGCTTATCATATGGAAAACTACAGAAACCTGGATCATACTATGAGGGACTTCCATGAAATTGAAGAGAACTGGGCTGAAAATGGCATTACGCCGGATAAACATATCGCCTTTTATTGCGGAACCGGCTGGCGGGGAAGCGAGGCATTTATGAATGCATATTTGATGGGCTGGCCTAAGGTTTCAGTATATGATGGTGGCTGGTTTGAGTGGAGCAATAATCCTAAAAACCCCATTGAAAAAGGTGAACCTGTAAAAAAAGAAATGCTTTGAAATTTGTATGAGTACATATTATCCTTCAAATTACTAATTATGATAAAGCATATATTATTACTTGTAATTTTCTTATTCAATCTCAGCATGGACTATCCTCGTCAAATTTCAATAATGACCTATAACATACGTTTTGACAATCCTGATGATGAACAAAATACCTGGGAGTCAAGAAAAGATTTCCTGGTTGACCAGCTCCGGTTTCATGAACCCTCTATTATTGGAACACAAGAAGGACTCCTCCACCAGATTCAATATATTGATAATAAGTTGAATGACTACCATTATTTCGGTGTTGGCAGGGATAATGGGAAAGAGGAAGGAGAATTCAGTGCAGTATTTTACGATTCCACCGAATACGATCTGTTAAAAGATTCTACCTTCTGGTTGTCAGAAACACCGGGGGAACCTTCCGTCGGATGGGATGCCGCTCTTGAGAGGATTTGCACATGGGGTTTGTTTGAGCATAAAGCAACATCAGAGAAATTCTGGGTCTTCAATACTCACCTGGACCACGTAGGCAAAATAGCCAGGCAGAATAGTGTCCGGCTTATCATGGAAAAAATCAATATTCTGAATGGTTCAGACTTCCCCGTAATTCTTATGGGCGATTTTAATCTTGAACCTAAAAGTCAACCCATACAAGAAATAAACAAAAAATTTCACGATTCAAAAAAACATAGTAAAATAGTATCATTCGGCCCGGAAGGAACATATAACGGGTTTAATTACAACGAAGATGTGTCAAGACGAATAGATTATATCTTTGTCAACCCTGATGTTAAAGTAATGAAATACGGAGTACTTAGTGATGCTATAGAAGGAAAATATCCATCCGATCATTTTCCTGTTTATGTGACAATACAGTTACTTGAAGATTAAATCCGGGAAAAATTTTGTAAAAGGGTTTATTTACTCATCAAGTTCTTCGTAATCAATATATTCCCCTTCATCCTTTTTAAAATGCTTCTTATTCTTTTTATCTGACCATTTTATATACACATCTCCTTCCCGTTTACTTTTTTTCTGGTTGTTCTGGTATTGCTGGTTCATATTATCCCTTAAATTTTTAAAATATCTCCCCAACAAGTATCTTGAGATAAAACCCACGATAAAAACGATGAGTATAAAAAAGAAAAATATTTTGATCAGTGTAAGCATACTTTTAAATTAAATTTCCTGGTTAGTACATTATCAATCTCTTCTTAATTAATAAGAACAAAAATAACAATGTTTTATTACTCAAAACAAAATACAAATAATTTATTTGGATTACATTTTATATTTTTGCAGATAGATTTTATTTGTCATCTGAGAATGAAGATCGGTGAAATTCCGGGAATCCGGGTTAACAACAGCATTTTATCACTAAAAGGATTTATAACATATGGAAAAAGTAGTCAGCGGCATACGATCAACAGGGAATCTACATCTGGGTAATTATTACGGTGCACTTCGTAATTTTGTAAAAATGCAACACGAGCATGAGTGTTACTTTTTTATTGCCGATTATCATTCTCTCACAACATATCCTACACCAGAAGACCTGCATGGGAGTGTTAAACATGTACTTTCCGAGTATCTTGCAGCAGGCATCGACCCGGAAGTAGCAACACTGTATCTTCAAAGTGATATACCCGAAATACCCGAGTTGTATCTGCTACTTAATATGAACGCTTACGTAGGGGAATTACAAAGAACCACATCATTCAAAGACAAGGTACGATCACAGCCCAATAATGTGAATGCAGGGTTACTGACATACCCCGTGCTTATGGCGGCAGATATTATCATTCATCATGCTACAAAAGTTCCGGTAGGAAAAGACCAGGAACAAAACCTGGAGATGACAAGAAAATTTGCCAGGAGGTTTAACACAATGTATAAAACCAAATATTTCCCTGAGCCAGAACCATACAATTTTGGGGAAGCGCTGATAAAAATACCGGGACTGGATGGTTCCGGGAAGATGGGAAAAACAGAAGGAAATGGTATTTATCTTGTAGAAGAACCAAAATCCATTCAGAAAAAAGTAATGAGAGCAGTGACAGACTCCGGCCCGACAAAACCCAACCAGGAAATGTCTGAGTCGATAAAAAATATTTTCACCCTCATGGAAGCAGTCTCCTCTAAGGAAACAATAGACTATTTCAGAGAGCAGTACAACACATGTAAAATCAGGTATGGAGATATGAAAAAACAACTGGCCCAGGATATCATTGAATTTACAGAGCCGATAAGAGAACGATTTAAATCAATTTATTCCGACGATGAATACCTGAGAAAAGTATCACAAAAAGGAGCTGAAAAGGCACGTGAAAGTGCTTCTAAAACCATTAAAGAAGTTAGACAAGTAATTGGATTTAAGCCTTCTTAGACTGTATTATTCATAAAATTTTTAATGATGAAATAATGTGGATTACAAAGCGAAGGTCTAAAATATATTTATATTTGAAATTTATCAATTATTAAAAAATTTGCACTTTTATAGCTATCTTCTATGTTTTTATAATGTTAGTTTTAAGCAAACAAGAACTTCCGGAACGTAGTCTAAACGTTGGATTTCTCTCACTCCAACGGATCATAATTCTTTTATTTGCTATTTTTTTAGTTGTAATCAGTAAGCCGGAAAGACTTTTAGCGAAGGAACAAGAATACGATACCTTATTTGCGGAAACACGCCTGATGCTTGAACGATCAGTGCCTGACACGGCAATTCCTGTTTTAATAGATATTGTAACACGATATCCACAACGAAATGATATAGTTAATTATGCCCATATCAATTTGGCCGAGGCTTACAGAATGAAAAAAGAATATAAAAAGGCTACAGATTTGCTGTACGAAGCGCTGCAAAGCGATTCTCTCACACCTCACAACAAAGCCCACGCTTATAACCGGTTAGCCGCTTTGTATAACGAATGGGAAAATAGCGGAAAGCATCGTCGTGACAGTGTCGAAAAATATTCCAGGTTATGCATGAAATTGTCCAAAAAAAATAATTTTACGGAACTGCTGGCTGCATCACAAAATGAATTAGCATATATTTTTCGTTTACGAAATGATTTTGACAGTGCATTGATATATAGTAGCAATGCCTATAATAGTTTTTATTATACAGGTTCATATCCCCAGGCCCTCAACACAGCGATTAATATGGCCGGGGTTTATTTGGCAATAAAGGAGCACAGGAAAGGATTAGAGCTTCTTGATACGGCTGCTCAATTTGTAAATCCCGCTGATTATCAATCTCTTTTCATGAGAATGCATTTGCGAAAATCTGATTTCTATGCCGATCTTGGTAATTATAAAAAAGCCTTTAAAGCCATGAATAAAGCGCGTAAAATGCAGGAAGGATTTTTTATAAACCGGATGAATGAGAAAATTCAGGAAATGTCTGCCAAATATGATCTGAAAACTAAAGAACAAAAAATTCAAGAAGTGGAGAATCGTAATAAATTACAAAGGCAGCGAAATATATACCTAACTTTGCTTTCGGCAGTTCTTGCGGCTATTTTGTTAATTATTTTTTATGTACACCGGTTAAAGCGAAAAGTCAGAAAACAGAAGGAAACGATTATTAAACAAGAAAATATCAAAATACAAGCAGAGTTAGCTTTAAAACTTGAAGAGCTTAAAAATAAAAGCCGTGAGCTCTCAATAGCCATAGGACACATAATAAGTTTTAACGAAACTCTGGAAAAAATAAAACAAGCCGTAATAAACAAGAATGAAAAGGCGGCTATGGAAATCATTAATTCCAACAGAAATTTAGAACATAATTGGGATAAATTTAAGGTATCATTTGAAGAAATTCACCCCAACTTTTTGATCAGACTTAATCATAAATTCCCTAAACTCACCGCAAATGACCGTAAATTATGTGCTTTTCTTCTTATGGGAATGAAAACCCTGGAAATAGCAAAACTAATGGGTATATCCCAGTCATCTGTAAGTAAGAGCAGAAACCGGTTAAGAAAAAAAATAGAGCTTCCTCAGGGAGCCGATATTGCCGAATTTTTGAAACAATTCTGTTAACAAAAAACGTTAAAGCACACTTTGCTTAAGGTATTGTTTGATACCTGGTTATGTGCATGTCATACCTTTTGTCACAGGACTTTTTTTCTATTTTTAGAAAGGTGATAGTATATTCAAAACCAATTTTAAGCCTTTTTATCTTTTATTTCTAATGAAATAC
>JBKGZD010000069.1:0-12835 GCA_046545795.1 Bacteroidales bacterium
GGATATTATTCAAGCCTATGAAAAAGGAATACACAAATACCTTGTAAAACCCGTGAATATCCCAGAACTAATGAAGTCTATAGAGGATGCTATTAACAAGAACTAAAGAGAAGTCTTAAAAGCAGGTTGCTTTTTTCTATAGTTTTTATACATTGGGTGCGAATAGATGTTAGATATTAGATGTTTGATAAAACTCCGTAGTCATTCGGTAGTCATTCGGTAGTCATTCGGTGGTTTAACCTCTATAACCCCCATCTATAAAATAATTTCCGTCTAATAGTCCTTGTATAACAATTTCCTGGTTATTACCTGGTTTTCAAGATAAATTTTTAAAAACACTGCAGTTTCACCTTTAAAGTCGGATGGATTAAAACGGATGTATAAATGTTCTTTGCCAGGCTTCATATTGTGAAAAGTAAACCTGCGAATGATTCTCCCGGAATTGTCAAAGGCCTCAATGAGGAGGGGATCCACAGGCCTCAGTAAATCAAGACTTATCTCAATATGCCCCGAAAAAGGATTAGAATAACATGTTATTTCTCTGACAACATCCTCTTTTATTCCTGTTTCATTCTCTCTTACTGCCATTTTAACAGGTATTGTTAACTACACACTATCCTGGTTACTGACTTTTACCTCAGACCTGTAAACACCAGCATCCAATTCAGATGCGTCTAAATTAACAAAAAGAGTATCAGTACCAGTAGCATTTTCAATAACTCCTTCTGTTGGTTCAACACTTATCCAATCTTCCTGACCTGACATATCAATTTCATATTCAAAATCATTCTCACCGTACCAATGCAGAAGAATCTCTTCCAGCTCATTTGTTCCACAAGAAAGTTCTTTATAAATACTGTCTTTGCTGGCCTCCAATAACATGCCCTGCTCCAGGGTGACATCTACATTCACAAAGTTGTTTTCAGGAACAATCACATCCCTGACTGTATCTGACTGGTAACCATCAGCATGAAAAGCCATATCATAATTACCGGATTCAATTAACCTGTTATAAGAGCCAGTCTCTTCATCACTATATACCCAAGACTGATCGATTTCAGTATCATGATTTAAAATTTCCACTTTTGCATTTAACCCGGCACCACTATCGGTTCTTTCCTTGCCTTTTATCCCGAAAAGTGCTTGTTCCATAAAAAGAAATAATGCCTCCTTATTATACCCCCAATAATCGGGTAACAAATCAGAAGGTAATAGTTTGGTTTCAGAGATTTCTATGGTAACCTCCCTGCCATGCCTGAAATAGGTCATATAATCCTGCCTCCCTCCATAAATGGGATACCAGTTATATCCATTGGTAACACCACTGGTATCTATACCTTCAAAATATCCCTCCGGACTGTTCTCTTTAGCGCTATTTGCATAAATAAGCGAAATATATTTAAACCACTCTTCATCAGGATGTGCTCTGGAAACTCCATCCCATGGATAATTAACCACCTCTGCCCCACCATGAAAATTTGCTGATAAAGCAAAGTCTTGTTGCTCAGCATAATCCATCATAGCTTGAGTTTCCGGCTCATAAGGTTTGTTCTCTCCATCCACAGGGTCTGGGAAATCACGGTTAAGATTCTTATAATTGGCATTTCCTCTTGTTGCCTCTGAGACTGTATAATTCCCCCCAGCATAAGTACCATCAGGATTTGCATTCGGATTTATATAAATTTCAATATTATCCACCAGGTGTTTAATTTGCGGATTTGTATGATAATCAGAAACAAGGCTGTCAATCAATCTGAGCATAAAAACAAAACCAGTAATCTCGTCCCCATGCATCGTGCTTGTGTAAAAAAATCCAGGCTCACCTTCCTCTTCATCAACATTATCACTTATTTTAGCCACCAATAATTCTCTTCCCTCAACTGTCTCACCAGCAGATTCTATCCTACATATGCCCGGGTTATCATTCTCGAACTTTTCCATCATTTGAAGGTAAACATCGTAGGCAGGATATTTATCCCAGGCTTCCATCTCAGCTATGTCAGTGGCTATTTCAAGGCTGCTCTTTTTTAAATCATAAGGTGAAGTGAGGGTATATTGATAATCTGTATTATTATTGAACTCTTCTAATTGCTTGTCAGTAGCAAATGCATACACCGTGTCATTCACTACTTTATCAATTGAAATAAGGCGTGTAACAGTCTCTAACTCCGAGTGATTGTCCACGCAAAATTTAAAATAATTTTCTGTTCTTTCCTGTGCAATAGAATTCCCGTTCAGGAAAGCAATTAATACAATCCAAAGAACGGGAATTGGCAAAATTTAATCATTCAACAATATTCATTTCTTCAATCAAATGAGAAGCGCCGGCAAATTTATCTATAATAAACAATGCATACCTGATATCCAGTGTAATATTCCTGCATTGATCCGGGTCATACATTATGTCACTCATTGTTCCTTCCCAGTTGCGGTCAAAATTTACTCCTATGAGTTCTCCGTTTGCATTGAGAACAGGACTGCCGGAATTTCCACCTGAAGTATGATTTGATGCTATAAAACACACAGGAAGTTTTCCATTATCCATAGCATAGTTTCCATAATCCTTATTCTCGTATAATTTTTTAAGTTTCCCCGGAATTTCATAATCTTTTTTACCTTGCTTATTCTTTTCTATTACACCATCTAAAGTTGTTTGATAATGATAAACCACAGCATCCCGGGGTTCATACCCTTCAACCTTGCCATAAGCCACCCTCATAGTAAAATTAGCATCCGGCCAGAAATTTTCATTTTCCTTCATAGTCCTCAAAGCATCAACATATATTCTGTATAAGCTATCTAGCTGAATATTGTAATTCCTGTAATCAGGCACTATTTCCTTTTCATATAGCTGCCCAAAACTCTGAGCCATTCTGAAAGCAGGATCATTCAATATTTTTGAGCTGTCTTCAGGCGTAAAATCATCTAAAAAGTTATAAACCTCTGTAGAATCTGTAAAGATGGTATTCTGATACAAATATTCCGTATATTCATTAAAGTCATTGTCAAATTCTTCTTCCACCTTATTAAAAAAAGACGGATAAAAACGCTCATCAATATTTTCATGATAAGCTTCAAGCAATTGCGGACATATCTCCTTGTCTATATCAGTAACATAATCTTTAAAAAAACTTTTTGATGAAGAGCGCATATCATCAATTTGTTTTTGCATCTCGTCACCTTCTTCTAACCCCAATAAATTCCCAAAATTAGAGGCAAAACGCAAAAGCTCTATACCATAGTAACTGGTTTCAATAAAATAGTCTCTTGAAAGCGCATAAGGCTGATAAGAATTATATGTTTTCTCAAACTGCTTTATCAAACCTGCATACTTATCTTCATATTCTGGTTTAGACTGAGCCCAATCCGTAAATTGTTTTTCCAGCTCCTGCTTTTTTTCAACTGCATTGTATCTTTCAAGTCCTCTTATTTCTCCCTGCCACTTTTTCCAGGCATTACTAACACCTGACTGTTTAGCCGCATATTTGATTTTAATCGCTTCATCCTGTTCCATATACTTTTTCATCACCTCTAATTTAATATCCCTTAACTCAATACGATTTGGGTTTCTGGTTTCAGCTATCAACTTCACCCCATGAGAGGTTAAATATTGCTGTGTACTTCCAGGATATCCCATAACCATAGTAAAATCATCTTTTTCGAATCCATTCAATGAAACAGGCAACGATTTTTTCGGTTTATAAGGCACGTTATCTTCTGAGTATTCAGCCGGTTGGTTATCTGTATCTGCATAAATCCTGAACAGTGAAAAATCCCCGGTATGTCTTGGCCACATCCAGTTATCCGTATCCCCGCCGAATTTTCCTATGGAAGACGGGGGAGCTCCTACCAGGCGTACATCATTGTAAGTTTTATAAATGAACATATAAAATTCATTCCCATAATAAAAGGCCTTTGTAACAGCCTCATGGTCTGTTCCTTCGACTGCCTCTTCTTCAATTTTCTCGGTAATTTTTTCAATGGCGCTTCTTCGTTCTTCTTCCGTCATGTTTTCATCAATTTCCCCAAGAACCTGGTCTGTAACATCTTCAATCCGAACTAAAAATTTTGCTGTTAAATCCGGATTGGCAAGCTCCTGGGATTTGTCCTCAGCCCAGAATCCATCCTCCAGGTAATTATGTTCCACACTACTATGAGATTGGATAGCGCTGTAGCCGCAATGGTGGTTGGTTATCAATAAACCCTCTTCAGATATAAGTTCTCCCGTACATCCCCCACCAAAAATAACCACTGCATCCTTTATGCTTGAATTATTTATGCTGTATATATCCTCGGCAGAGAGCCTAAATCCCTCCTCATGCATATCATCAATATTAAAATGTTGTAAAAGACTGGGAATCCACATTCCCTCACCTGCATAAGTAAAAAGGTATAAAAAGAAAAAGACTGTCAGAGTAATAGTTTTTTTTGCCATAATAATTAAGTTATAAGTTATCAATGAATTTATTTAATTCTACGTAAAGTTTCTGAACCGGCAATCCCATCACATTGAAATAAGAGCCTTCAATTTTTTCCACACCAATATAACCAAGCCATTCCTGTATTCCATAGGAACCGGCTTTATCAAATGGCTCAAACTCGTTAATATAGAACCATATTTCTTTATCTGTAAGTTCTTTAAAGTACACATCTGTCTGTGCATAAAAGGCTTCCTGTTTTTTTAAAGACCTTAAGCAAACTCCTGTATAAACCTGGTGAATTTTCCCGGAAAGACTTTTCAGGATATTGTATGCGTCTTTTGTGTCCTTCGGTTTTTGTACAACCTGACCTTCATTCCAGACAATAGTATCAGCAGTAATTACGATTGTCTTGTTGTCAAGCTCATCATCAAAAGCTGCTGCTTTATTTTTAGCCAGGTACAAGGGAATTTCCTCCTTCTGAAGACCTTCTGGGTATACCTCTTCCTCCATATGTTTTAGCTTAACATCAAAATTCAACCCAAGCTCTTTTAAAAGGTATTGCCGGCGTGGTGATTGTGAACCCAGCACGATTCGATATTTTTCCAATTTTTTATTGAGGATCATAATGTATCTGTTTTCTCTAAATAAAAATTTTCAGGCCTTTAGTGAACATTTCATAATAAAGTTGTAAACACTAAAAAAGATCATGATTATTGTAAAATAAAAATCTGGCAATAAATGCATACAAGATACCAAATAGCATAATTATCTTCAATAAAATACCAATTCGCCTAAAATGTATTGTAGTCGTCGCTTGGTAAGTCTTATAAATTACCAGAAGAAATGGAATTGAAATAAAAACGGAAAAATATATTGTTGTAATTACATTAAATTCTAAAAAACTAGCATAAACAAACCATAATAAGGCAACTGTAATTGCAGCTAAGAAATTTATAACCATTTTAGTCGTTTTTATTCCCATTACCACAGGTAAAGAATTACGTCCGTATGCACTGTCTCCTTCAAAATCCTGTGCATCTTTTACAATCTCTCTCATTAAATTCGTAACAAAAGCAAAAAATGCAAAAGCAAGAACCCAGTAGAAAACAAACATGAAATTTATATCCCTTGCTACCAAAATATCCCAATATGCGCTGTTCAGCTCAGGGATTTCAAACAATACTACCATCAGCGATACTAAACCTGTTAAAATAGCTACAATAAAATTTCCTATTAAAAATTGTCTTTTATATGTTGTTGAATAAAAATACAGAATACCTGTAATAAGCAGAAAAACCAAGCCAAGTAAAGGTATACCAATAACGAATGAAACATAGATACCCAATCCTGTTCCAATAATACTCAGAATAATATGAAGCATTATAGCCGTTCGCCTTGGAATTTTTGTTCCTACAAGGACTTTGCGGGGACGATTCAGAAAATCCGTATGGGTGTCAAAATAATCATTTATGACATACCCGGCAGCAGTAATAAAAACTGTGGATAGAACGAGCAACAAAAAATGCAATGAACTTAATTGTAATTCAAACCCGGTAACATTCAGTAACGGCTCCACAACACCCCACCTTATTGCATATTGTGTAAGGATTATGATTAACAAATTGGGGTATCTGACCAGTCTAAGATAATTTAACATCATAGTTTTTTATAATATGCATATAATCAATATCCTTTTAAAAGGCCTAAAACCAATCATCTTTGAGTCGCAAAACTTGTTCAATAACATCTCTAACACAACCCTCACCACCATTATAATTTGATATATAGCTAGATATGGATTTAATCTCTACCGCTGCATCAGCCGGGCAAGTTGGTATACCACACTTTTTCATAACTTCATAATCAGGTAAATCATCGCCCATAAATAAAATACTTTCCGGACTTAAATCGTACTTATGGTAAAAATCTTTAAAATGCTCAAGTTTATCGGAAGAGTTCAAATAGATATCAGTAATTCCTAATGCTTCAAATCGTTTCTTTACAGTTTCAGATTTTCCACCAGTAATAACCGCTATTGGATAACCTTTTTTAACTGCATATTGAAGAGCAAACCCATCTTTGGTATTCATCGCTCTTACGAATTCGTTTTCCGAAAACAAATAAATTTTACTATTTGTAAAAACACCATCAACATCAAAAGCAAATGCCTTAACTCTCTGTAAATCTTCCTTAAAGTTGGTCATTCTTCTCTTTCTTTATTGTAATATTGTATTATTGTATTTGAGACAAATCTATATAAATTTTGAAATAACTCATCGTCCGCAAGTAATTTTAAATGCTTATCAATTGTTTTTCTGTCGTTTCTTATTGCCGGACCAGTTTGTAATGATGCTGGACTATCTTGGTATGCTTTTTCTGTTGTTTCCCTGATAAGTTGATGTATAATACTAAAAGGTATATTTTTCTCTTTGAGAAGTCTTTCCGCACTAACAAACATAAAATTAGTAAAATTACAAGCAAAAACTGCTGCAATATGTATATACAAACGCTCTTCGGAACTCAGATGATATACACGATTGGTCAGCTTTCCGGCTATAGTATCCAGCAATGCCATATTTTTTCCTGAATTAGCTTCCAGGCATATCGGAATATTAGTAAACTCAACGCGTTTTTGTTTGCTGAAAGTCTGCAATGGGTAAAACACCCCAAAATCCCCATGATATTTTGACAGCACATCTAAGGGAACACTCCCTGCAGTATGGACTAACAACCCTTTTTTTATTTTGATGTCTTTCAGGACTTCCTCAATCGCATCATCTTTAACAGCCACAATAAATAGATCCGCCTCATCTGCCACCTGGCTAAGGTTATTGGTATAAGCTGCGTTTGTAATATCTGCCAAATCTCTTGCGGATTGGATTGTCCGGCTATAAACTTGCTTGATATTATACCCTGCTTCTTTAAGGTTTAGAGCAAGATTTGTTGCCAGATTTCCAGCGCCAAGAAAAACTATTTCCATAATATTCTATTCATTAGGATTCATAACCCGTCCCATGAATAAAACAGAATTGGTTTCATTATCTTTTATGAAGAAAATGAAAGGATGATCTGCTTTAAACTTTACCTTCTCCGAAGGAGGAAGGCTGGTTTTTCTCATCACCACACCGGTTGCTGCCGCTGCTTCAGTACCTTCTTCATTAACATCAACAAATGATTTGTGGACAATGTTACTTATATAAAGTTCCTTTTTTCCTGTCATGCCAGAAAAATCAGCATCTCCATCAAAAGCCGTTTTCATACCTAATTTTGACAGCACATCACTCAGTTCATAATTAGCTGTTATTTTAAACTTTGGTAAAGATAGTTCAACCTGTCTCCTGGATAATTCCTTGTTGTATTTTTCATAAAGGCTCCTGTCAAGTTTTGACTCTAATTTTTCCATGCCGTATTTCTCTTGTGGCAATACAATCAGCATAGAAATTTCACCCCCTGAATATGGAATCTCCAACACTTCTGCAAGGTTGTCTTTATAATAATTTGCAGTAAGGGATCGGTTCATGAAATCAGCTTTAGTTCTGCATTTTGTGTAAATATAGAATGTATCCTGGCGTGTCTTTTTCTCGTCAAAAGGAAATTCCCATGCGCCTTTAAAATAGATTGCATTAGCCAGCACCATCTTTGTCATTGCATCCAGCATCCCCTGTGGAATCAAATCCTTGATTTTTTCTTCAGTATTTTCCTCAACCCATTTATTAATATCCTCGCGGGCTTTATTATAATTATTTTTAAAATCAACTTTTCTGATTCCTGCTTTATAATAATCCTTGTTAATATCCAGAAACTCCTGCCTGAAGCTGTAGGTTTGCTCTCCCCATAGAGAATTGGCTACTTTCAATTGAATATCATCCCTCTGCAATTCATGAAGGTGTTCATTTAAACGTTTAAAACCGACCGATAACTCATGTTTATTTTCCGGGAAATTTAACACACTCGCCATTTCTTCTCTGGTTTTACCCTCTGCTCCGTTATATGTCATAGCAAGAGCTGAAGAAATGCTATAAGGGGAAAAAAATACATTAGCTTCTTCATTATTTATTTCATCAAATATTGAAAAAGTAAATGCATTGTTACCATCGACTGTGTTTTTCATATCCTGTGCATGAAGATTAACTCCTAATAGTATAGAAAGTAAAAAAACGATGCTGATTACCCTGAATTTATTCATAAAGCATTAGTTTTTATAGTAATTAACTGTAAAGATAAGGATTAAGAACCAAAGTGTAAAATTATTTTATGATCTACATTTTATCTCAAAAGGGATTAAAAACAAATTGTCCACTTTTCATCCAATGCCTTTCTTACTTTTTATAAAAGTCAATTAATAAAAGAGATTACAAAAACTATGCTATATTTTCAGACAACCATTTTTTTATTTCATCTTTGCTTTTCCCTGTTCTTTTGGCATAGTCGTCAACCTGGTCATCCAGAATTTTCTGCACATTGAAATATTGCGCCTCCGGATGAGCAAAGAAGAGGCCACTTACAGAAGCTTCCGGCAACATCATATAGCTTTCTGATAGTTCAATTCCTGTTTTTTCCTTTACTTTCATCATATCAAACACGGGTTTTTTCTGAGTGTGATCAGGCATTGAGGGGTATCCAAAAGCAGGTCTAATTCCCTGGAATTTTGATTTTATAAGTTCTTCATGTGACAAACTTTCTCCAGGGGAATATCCCCACAACTCTTTTCTCACCTTTACATGAAGGATTTCTGCAAAAGCTTCGGCAAATCTTTGAGCAAGAATTTTAAGCATTATAGCGCTATAATCATCACTCTCTTTCTCAAATTCGGCAGCCCATTCATGAACCCCAAGACCTGCTGTAGCAAAGAAAGCCCCAATATAATCAATTTTACCTGATTCTTTTGGCAATAGGAAATCTGCCAAACATAAATTTGGGGTACTTTCCTCCTTTTTGCGTTGATTTCTCAGGAATGACAATTTCAGACTGATTTCTTTTCTTTCTTCTGAATCATATAACTCTATGTCATCACCAACTGAATTTGCAGGATAAAAACCCACTACGGCATTAGCCCTAATCATCTTTTTGTCAATAATCTGCTGTAGCATTTTCTTCCCATCTTCGTAAAGCCGTTTGGCATCTTCTCCCTTTACAGGATCATCAAAAATTTTCGGGTATTTTCCTCTTATCTCCCAGGAATGAAAAAAGTAGGTCCAGTCTATGTATTGAGCTATCTCTTCCAGCGGATAATTTTCAAAAACTTTCTCCCCCAGGAAAGACGGTTTAACCGGTTCATATTTGGCAGGATCAATATTCAATTTATTCTGTCTGGCTTCTTCCAGAGGAATGTATTGTGCTTTGTTGTCCTTTCCTGCATGTTTTTCCCGTAGCTCATTCTGCTCGTTGTATAAATCATTTATAAAATCATCTTTTGTTTTTGCAGAAATCAATTTATCTACAATACCTACACTCTGTGATGCATCCTTCACATGTACTACCGGAGCACTATACGAGGGGGCAATCTTCACTGCAGTATGAGCTTTTGAAGTAGTGGCTCCACCTACCAGTATGGGTACCTGGATATTCTCTTTTTCAAGTTCTTCCGCAACACGTGCCATTTCATCGAGTGAAGGAGTTATTAAACCACTCAATCCCAATACATTCGGCTTATGTTTTTTAACCTCTTCAATAATTTTCTCTGTTGGTACCATTACTCCTATATCTATAACCTCATAATTGTTGCAGGAAAGCACCAGGCCAACAATATTTTTCCCAATATCATGAACATCTCCTTTAACAGTGGCTAACAGAACTTTCCCCGCTGAAGAACTTTCTCCACTTTCTTTATTTTCCTCTTCTATATATGGCATAAGAAAAGCCACAGCTTTTTTCATCACACGTGCACTCTTAATAACTTGTGGAAGAAACATCTTACCCTCTCCAAATAACTCACCCACCTTATTCATTCCTTGCATCAATGGGCCTTCAATAACATCAAGGGTTCTGTCATAGTTTTTCCGTGCCTCCTCCATATCTTTGTCGATATGTTCCGTAATGCCTTTAATCAATGCATAAGATATTCTATCCTGCAAATCTTTATTTCGCCAGTCTTCTGTTTTTTCCTGTTTCTTTCCCTTTGATTTAACTTTTTCCGCATAATTAATAAGCCGCTCAGTAGCGTCTTTTCGTCTGTTTAACACCACATCTTCCACCAGTGTTAGCAAGTCTGAAGGTATGTCATCATAAACCTGCAGTAAAGATGGATTTACAATCCCCATATCCATTCCTGCTTTAATGGCATGATATAAGAAGACAGAGTGCATAGCTTCTCTAACCACGTTATTACCACGGAAGGAAAATGACAGGTTACTAACCCCACCACTTACCTTAGCATGAGGTAAGTTTTTCTTAATCCACTTTGTAGCTTCAATAAACTCGACGGCATAATTATTATGCTCTTCCATTCCAGTTGCCACAGTTAAAACATTGGCATCGAAGATAATGTCCTCAGCAGGAAAATGAAGTTTCTCTGTTAACAGTTTATATGCCCTTGAAGCAATTTCTGTTTTCCTCTTAAAATCAACAGCCTGACCTTCCTCGTCAAAAAGCATTACAATGGCTGCTGCGCCATATTTTTGTATTTTCCGTGCTTGTTCAAGAAATTTTTCTTCACCGTCTTTTAGATTTATTGAATTAACTATTGACTTGCCCTGGACACATTTCAAGCCTTCTTCAATTACTTCCCACTTGGAAGAGTCTATCATAATCGGCGCTTTGGAGACCTCCGGCTCGGATGCAATAAGATTTAAAAATTCCCTCATCATTGATTTAGCATCCAGCATTGCATCATCCATACATACATCAATTACCTGGGCGCCATCTTCTACTTGTTTCCGGGCTATATCAAGGGCATCTTCGAATTTATTCTCTCGTACTAATCGTGCAAATTTCTTTGAACCTGCCACATTGGTTCTTTCGCCTATATTCACAAAATTCCTGTCCGGTGTAATTATGACAGGCTCTAATCCCGACAATCTTGTTGCTTTTTCAATTTCAGGAAGATTGCGCGGTTTGTATTTTCCCGATACTTTAGAAATTGCCTCAATATGCTCGGGACGTGACCCACAGCAACCGCCTATTATATTAATCAATCCTTCCTTCATATATTCAGCAACATGGCTGGCCATTTCTTCAGCCGACTGCTTATAATTACCAAACTCATCAGGCAAACCGGCGTTCGGGTGAGCGCTAACATGAAACCTGGAAATTTTGCTAAGCTGCTCAATAGGTTCTTTCAACTGTTCAGCTCCAAAGGAACAATTCAATCCAAAACTCAATAAATCAACATGAGATAAAGAATTATAGAAAGCCTCAAGTGTTTGACCAGAAAAAGTTCTCCCGCTCGCATCTGTGATAGTTCCGGAAACCATAGCTGGAATTTCTTTCCCATGCTTTTCATTATATTCCTGGATTGCAAACAATGCAGCTTTTGCATTCAGGGTATCAAAAATAGTTTCTACCAACAAAACATCAACTCCCCCCTCGACCAGACCTTCAATTTGCTCATAGTAAGCTTTTTGCAAATCATCAAAAGTAACAGCTCTATAAGCAGGACGGTTAACATCAGGTGAAACTGTAGCTGTTTTATTGGTCGGACCAAGAGTGCCTATTACAAATCTTGGTTTATTGGGTGTTATATTCGTATACTTATCGGCTGCTTTCCTCCCCAATTTAGCTGAGACAACATTCATTTCATGTACCAGATCCTCCATGTGATAATCCGCCATTGAAATGCGATTGGCATTAAAAGAATTACATGTAACAAAATCCGCCCCTGCCTCTAAAAAAGCCTCATGTATTTCAGTTATCACTTCCGGTTTTGTAATTGATAATAGATCATGATTGCCCTGAACCTGGTTTTCAATATCCTTAAATCTTTCTCCACGATAATCCTCTTCCTTAAGGTTGTAATTTTGTATCATCGTTCCCATAGCCCCATCCAGGACAAGAATACGTTCTTCTAGTAATTTTTCAATCATAATTCCCCAGTATTTTTTGATTTTCAGCAAAAATACGATGCAATAGGTAAATAAAAAAATATAGAGGCATTAACTTTGGTAGTTAGCCTTCATTATTTACTGACTTACAACCCATCCCTATAAGCAATAACAATTTAATTGACAACTTGTTATGTCATGCCCTAAACAATAATCAAATTATATAAGCGAGAATATCATAGCTGACATTAAGGCATTTATTAAATACAAAAAAATTTTGATTATAAGTATTCCCAGAATTTCTCTGAAACCAAATCAACAATGAGCTGTAGAAACTACCGTTCTGCAACTTCTCCTTAAGAGATTATATAAAAATTCACTTATTTATGAAAATTTTTATCTATTTTTAGGCTATAACTAACTACAAACCTATTA
>JBKGZD010000070.1:0-12763 GCA_046545795.1 Bacteroidales bacterium
TGTTTATTTTATCATGGGATGTTCCATATGAACTTCGAAAAATTAAAAAATAACCAAACATATGAAAAGAACTTTTATTGGTATTAAAATAAATCCAGGTGAAGAATTTTTAAATACCTACACTAAATTACGAAATGAATTGGAAAATGAAAAAATTAAGTGGGTAGACTCAGGCAATTTTCATCTCACTTTATTTTTCCTGGGTGATACCGATGAGGTTCAGATTGATGATGTAAGAATGACAATGAGCAATATCATTGATAATTTTAACCAATTTACTATCGATTTAAAGGGTTTAGGTGTGTTTAAGAATTTTTCAAGGCCAAGAGTACTTTGGGGAGGTATCTATAATTATGAGACAATGGCTTTGCTGAAAAAAGCTATCGACAATGAGATGGTTAAATTGGGATTTGAGCCGGATAATCGTGAGTTTAAGCCGCATCTGACAATAGGGAGGATTAAGTTTATAAAACATAAGGATAGATTGAAGAACCTTGTATTAGAGAATGAAGATAAATTTTTTGACAGGCTCCGGATTAGTGAGGTAATTTATTTTGAAAGTGTTTTACACCCACAAGGACCGGAATATATTCCTATTGAGAAATATAAACTCTAAAGGGGCTTTGATTGGAAAAGGAGCGACCTAAAACCATTTTTGTCTGTAAACTATGACAGGATTTTATACCACTTTAATCAAAATATATCCAATAATCTCCTTTAATGCCATAAATAAAGTTTATTTTGCATTTTTTATAAATGAGCTAATTTTGTATCGCATTTAAGATAAACGATATATTTTGCTGAATTTTTTATAAGGATTATTTTTTTTAAACCTAATAAAACAGAAAGTTATGATAATTGTCACCGGTGCTGCGGGGTTTATTGGCAGCAATCTAGTCAGAAAATTAAACGATGAGGGATACAAGGATATAATACTTGTTGATGATTTTTCACGCAGTGATAAAAATAAAAACCTGGAAAATAAGCAGATAAAGGAAAAGATCAACAGAGAGATTTTTCTTCAATGGTTTACTGAAAATAAGTATTCAGTTGATTTAGTTTTCCATATGGGAGCCAGAACAGATACAACTGAGTTTAACCGGGAGATTTTTGACAAATTAAACCTTGGTTATTCCAAAGAAATATGGTCAATTTGTGCCAGTGCAAATATTCCGTTAATTTACGCATCTTCTGCAGCAACATATGGAAAGGGAGAATTTGGATATCGCGATGACCATGATCTTCCTTATAAATTAAGACCTCTTAATCCATACGGAGAATCAAAGAATGAGTTTGACAAATGGGTTTTGCAACAAGAAAGTCAACCAGATTATTGGGCTGGGATCAAATTCTTTAATGTATACGGACCCAACGAATATCACAAAGGCAGGATGGCTTCTGTGATTTTTCATGCTTATAACCAGATAGAGCGGACCGGGAAAATGAAATTGTTCAGATCGCACAGAGATGATTATGAACATGGCGAACAACTGAGGGATTTTATTTATGTTAAAGATGTTGTAAAGGTTCTGTATTTCCTCATGAAAAAAGGAGACACTTGTGGGTTGTTTAATCTTGGGACAGGTAGAGCAAGAACTTTCAATGACCTTGTAAAAAATACTTTTCGGGCAATGGGCACAAGGGAAAATATCGAATATATTGATACACCGGCTGATATAAGGGATACCTACCAATACTTTACGGAAGCTGAAATGGATAAGCTAAAATCAATTGGTTATAACTATAAGTTCTTTACGCTAGAAGAAGGAATTGAAGATTATGTGAAAAATTATTTACGCTCTGGTATCTATATTTAAGGAATAAAGCAGTTTAAAACCTCACTCCCATAACAATAATATCATCAGTCTGCGGTAATTTTCCTTTCCACTTCTCCAGGGCTTTTTCCAGTTCATTTTTTTGCTCATTCATTGGTTTATGGTTTATATTTAACAATAAATTCCTGAAGGGTCCTCTTTTAAATTTCTTATCGTTTTCTTCACCAAATTGGTCTGCAAAGCCATCTGAAAATATGTACACTACATCATCTTTTTGGACATCAATGGTTTTATTTTTGCATGCAAATCGGAACACTCCCTTTTCAAAGTCTACAACTTCTTCATCCATTGGGAATTCAAACATTTCTCCGTCTCTGATCATGTATAAAGGATTAAAAATACCGGAGAAAGTAAGCTGACTTTTGTTTTCGTCATAAGCACATAAGGTTAAATCCATTCCAAATCCCACGTGGGCTTTGTTTTTATAGCGTGTCAATGCTGCGTAGACCTGTGAATTGACATATTCAATAATACCAGCAGGATCTGTAATCTCATGGATTTTTAATGCCTGGTTTAATAAGTTATAAATGAATATGCTAATCAAAGCCCCGGCTATTCCATGTCCTGTACAATCAATAGCAGCGAAATATTTTATTCCATTATAATGTTCAATCCAATATATATCACCACTAAGAAGTTCTTTTGGCTTAAAGAATATAAAGGATTCATTAAGTAGTTCTTGTACATTATCAAAAGGTGGCATTATAGCAGATTGGATATGCTCTGCATATTGAATACTTTGTGTAATTTCCTTATTTTTTAGTTCTAGTAAATCTTTCTGATCTTCAATGCGATCACGCTGTGATTGAATTTCTTCTGTTTGTTGTTCAAGCTCATGATTTTTGTCTATAATTTCATTTTGTTGCTTTATTGCCAGGTTACGTTGTCGTTCCAGCTCATGTTCGGTTTCCTTTATCTTTGTAATATCGGCATCTATGACAATTATACGTTTTAGCTTATTGTTATTATCAAAAATAGGGGTAAGGGTAGTATGGGTCCAGAATTTTTTCCCAGACTTCGCATAATTAATTGTTTCGTAGTTTAAGGTTAGTTTGTTGGCGATGGCTTTTTTCAGGGTATTTTTAATATTTTTATTGGAGCTCATTTCGTAAATTTTCCTTGAGCCATTAATTTCTATGAACTCTTCCATCGTGTAGCCAAAAAACTTTGTAAATGCATCGTTAACCCACTCTAGGTTGGCATCGGCATCAAAAATTGCCACAGCATTATCAGTTTCTTTTACCACCATTGACATTTTTTCAATTTCTTCAATGGTTTTGCTTAATACACTTGATATGGCATCTTTGTCTTTAAGTGTGCGGTCTAATTTAAATTCAATGAGGGAATAGGATTTAGCCACTTTCGATAATTTCTCGTGCAACTTTTCCTTCTGGTTGTCAGCTATATCTAAATTTTCTATATCTTTCTTGAGTTCTACGAGCTCTTTTAACATAGTTATAATTCTTTTAACGCAACAAAAGAAATCGTTTCATTATGTAGGTCACACTTATAACCATCCAAATTTCCGATTTCTCCGTATGAGAAGAAGCCTACCAGAGGGGCATTCCACAGATTCTGAATTCCTTCCACTTCCTCTTCAACCAATGGCCCCAAGGCCTGGTGTCTTGCTTTACAGGAAAAAACGAGAAGAGCTTCTGCATCCGGGAAACTTTCTTTCAAGTCTGATATTTCTTGTGTTGTTGATTCAATTGTTTCAAAACCTGGAGGAACGGAAAATTTAATTTTTGATCCTTCTTCCACGGTTCCTGAAAAAATAAGAGCCCCTCTATCTGTATCTGCTAAAAGGGGCGCTCTTAATACTGAATAGTTTTCTTCCCGTTTTACCTGTAGTGGGTATTGCGCTAACTCATTTACCACCATATCTCTGTTAGCAAGCCGTTCTTTAGGTTTATTAAAATAATCCAGAAATACATCCAAAGCTGGTTTATGATCGATGGAAAAGACAATATTCCCTCTGCTTTTTGTGATTGATTTTTCAGTTCCTATAGACTTCCAGCCACTTGTTGCCACTCCTTCAGACCGAACCCTAAGACCATCAAAAAACAAGCATGCTATTCCATCATCTATTATCTCATGTGCAGTAAAGACATAAGTATTTTCAAGATTAAGGTCATCGCCTGCCATCGCTCCGTATATATTACTATCTGAGGTTAAATTGCTTATTAAGCCTTCGACAAGCTCTTCACCGTTAGCTCTCACTCCTCCGGAGAATGCAATGATCGTAGGATTCTTAAAGCTTTTATTCGCGTCACTACTTGCTTTTTCTCCTAAAGCCCTTAAATTCTTTTCTTTGTTAGTATAAGAATTTATAGAATAAGATGATCGGTCAAGTTTAATTAATAAAACGACAATCGATTTTTCCAGCACGGTGGTGTTGTAAATTTCCCCCGCAGTTGTAGCTCCTATTATATCAATCTGATTCTTTGAGAAAATTTTTCTTAATTCATTAATATTTTGGCTAACTGAACAGAAAATTATAGCCAAATTGGGTGTGAATTGATTCAGCAGGACGTTGGAAAGTTCCTGTTCGATTTCATTGATAAAATGTCCTTTTATATTTGTTACTTGCATATTTCAGCTTTCTTACAAAATATTTCTGAACAAGGCCTGAATTGCCTTTTTTCGTTAAAAACTTCCATAAAATCCGCAAATTAGCTATAATTTTATGGAATTTCAAATTAAATATAGCCAAAAAGTATGTTAGATAACAAGTTAAACCGATAAACCTTTTAACTTTTTATTAACCTTTCTTAATTATTTACTAGTCAATTGCCTTATCTACAGGTTTATTATTATGTCCTCTAATTTCCTTTTTGGGACGTGGTGTATCTTTTTTTCGTCTCTCCAGTATTTGATATTACCTTCCTGATCTATTTCTTCCAATAGTACAGTTTCCTTTGGTTTACCCAATGCAATAGCCAGTAAAATTTCTAAATTATCTGGAATGGATAATTCTTTTCTAAGTTTTTCCTTGTCAACTGAAGCAATAATACATCCGCCAAAACCCTTTTCCACTGCACCAAGCAGGATGCTTTGAGCGGCAATTCCGTGGTCACATCTGAATTTGGTTCCAATGGTTGTGTCACCCAGGATGAGTATGTATGCTGCAGGTTTTTCTCCATCTTCAGGGCCTTCCCAGTCAGTTAAATATCCTGCCCATTTAAGACACTTGAAAATTTTTTCATTGGGTTCTTTTTCATTCGATATATAATACTTCAGTGGCTGAAGGTTTTGAGCTGAAGGTGATAGCCTGGCCAGGTTTACAAAATATTTTAAATTGCCGGTAGCAATGTAGTAGTCCTGGTAAAACCTCCTATAACTTCTGTTCTGGCGTATTAATTGTTCTACTATCATGGGGCAATGGTTAAATATATGGTTTAGATTGATTGGAAAGTCTTAAATATAATTGTATTTATTGAAAAAACAAAGTACTGAACTTTCACAAAAAGTATTTTTTACTCAGAAAGAGGATGAGCTCCGGGTATAGCATGAATGGTGGCATAAGTCAATTTTTAGTTGGTTGACAAAGAGATATTGAATCGTGCAACAATTTCTTTTTGCTTATTTTAAATGAGTAGTATATAACTGCGGGATCAATATAACAGGTTAAATTAGAAATACCGGATATCTGAGTATCCGGTATTTTTTAAGAATGAATTGGTTTATATGTTTCCTTGACCTATCTAAATCTTTTTTCGACAGCTTTCCAGTCGACTACATTCCAGAAAGCATCAATATAATCTGCTCTTTTATTTCTGTATTTCAGATAGTAGGCGTGTTCCCATACATCAATTCCCATGAGTATCTTTTTTGCCTTATATTCGGAAATATCCATAATTGGATTGTCCTGGTTCGGAGTTGAGCCTATGGCAAGTTTATTGTTTTCATCCAGGTATAACCAGGCCCATCCTGATCCGAACCTTCCGGCAGCAGCCTTTGAAAATTCATCTTTAAACTTGTCAAACGAGCCAAATGTTTGATTAATAGCTTCTGCCAGGGGGGCTGTTGGTTCACCGCCACCATCTGGCGACATAATTTCCCAATAAATGTTATGATTGTAGTAGCCTCCACCATGGTTTCTTACGGCAACTGGATAATTTGATACATTCGACATTAATTCTTCGATTGTTTTGTTTTCTAATTCGGTACCCTTAATCGCATTGTTAAGTTTGTTTGTATAACCGGCGTGGTGCTTGTCATGATGCAATTCCATAGTTTCTTTGTCTATATATGGTTCTAGTGCATCATACGCATACGGTAATTCTTTTAGTTCAAAAGCCATAATTTTCTGTTTTTAAATTTAACAATAATTTAGAATCAGTCTAAATAATATTTATTGGTAAAACAACTGATTTAAAAAATTGTTTGATGTGTTCTTTACAATTAGTTCTGGTTTGGATTTTTCGGTTAAATATTTATGTGGTAACAGTACTTTTTTGTAATTTTGTATCTATATATATGGATGTATTGTTAAAATCTTCATGGAAGTATAAGAAATCTACTAAATTAGAATATTTAAAAGTAAGGTAATATGAAAATAACAAAGGATATTTCAATTGAAGAATTGGTTGAAAATGTACCTCAGGCTGTAAAATATCTTATGCATAAGGGAATAAAGTGTATAGCTTGTGGAGAACCTATTTGGGGAACTTTAGAAGATGCTGCAAAAGAAAAGGGATTTCAGGAGGAAGACATAAAGAAATTTGTTGATGAACTTCAGGAGTATGCAAATAATCCTTCTAAAAAAGTAGAAGAACCACAGTCCGACATTGATATAAAGCGGATAGATCCTGAGTAGACGCACTTCATTTAGAACTCTTATAACTGGTATATAAACAAAAAAGCAGCAGGGACCAACCTGCTGCCTGGATAAATAAACCAATAAACCCAAAATACCATATAGGTAGGTATTTATACTCGAAATTAGTAAAATAATCAACACTAAACTAATTTTTATCAAAAATTTTGAAAAATTTCACTTTTGCTTTAACCCGGATACTTAATTAATTTTTACTACCTCCGGTCAGATGACATATCAGACTTTGCAAAGTAAAATTTCTGCTTTATGGGCGAGAGGTTATAATTTTAACATTTCACCGGCAAGGTATATGCTTTTTTGGGTTGAAAAGCTTATATTTTATAAAGGCCATGTTTTATTGCATAGACTGCAAGGGCTACTGAATTTTTACAGCCTGTTTTCTTAAGCAAACGATTCCTGTGTCCTTCAACTGTGCGTATACTAATATTAAGTTTGTCTGCAATTTCCTGATTTGATTGCCCCTGACAGATACAGTGTAAAATATCCTGTTCCCTGGAAGTAAATTCCGGGAGAACTGCCGATATTTTGTCTGTACCTGCTAAATGCTGGGTGGTCAACTCTTTTATAGTCCCGACCAGGTTTTTTGTATTATCAATCTCTACAAGCCTGCCGGTAAAATTAAGATGAACAACTTCACGGTTTCTTTTTATAGCCCGAAAGTCAACATTAATTTCTGAATGTATATTTTTAAAAATTCTGGTTAGTTTATCAACGACTTTGGGGATATCGTCCTTGTAAAGCAAGTTTACCAAATTCATTCCAATTATTTCACTTTTGGAATATCCCAATATTTCACAGAATTTCCTGTTTACGTATTCAAACTTTTCTTCCTGGTATACACAAAAAGCAGTATTAACATAATCCACTAATGTTTGAAAATTTTCATTAACTTTTTTTACTAAAGCTCTCTGCTTTTCAATCCTTATTTGTATTAATTTTTCAATATCATCCATGGTAAAAGGTTTTACCAGAAAATCATCAACCCCCAGGTTCATAACAGCGCGTAGTTCCTCATAAGACTTTTTTGTGGTAATGAAAACAAACGGAATAACTGAAGTGGTATTAACCTGTTTTATTATATTAAACACTTCATCTCCTGAGAGTCCCGACGGTTTAGCGTCACATAGTATTAAATCGGGTTTGTATTGTAATGCCTTTTGTACTCCTGTGGCGCCATTTTCTGTAGTATGCATTTTATATCCTACTTTGCCGAGATGGATATTTATTTCTTCCAGTAATTGAGCATCAGGCTCAATGAGTAAAATTTTCGCCATGGATAGTCTTTTCAATTTTAACTTAGGTGATTAAAGATATAAAGATTTCGGTAAACTTCAAATTATCTATAAATTGGAGCAGATAGGATAATATGGAAAATAAACAGAATAAGGGTGTTCCTTCAACAGAACACCCTTATTATAAAATTCCAATCAGCTTATTTTTATTCGATCACAAACAACAGCTCACCTTTGCGGATAACGTCATCCTCTTTTATTTTAACTTCTTTCACTTTTCCCTCCACAGGTGAATATGCTCTATTCTTCATTTTCATTGCCTCGTAGATATATAATCGGTCTCCTTCTTTAATATTATCTCCTTCGTTTACATCTACCTTAACAACTGTGCCTGGAAATTCAGAATATACAGCTCCTTTACTTTCCTGCCCCCATTTTTTTCTTTCTTTAAATTTTGTATTTAATAAAGTCTTGTATTTTGTTCCATCCACTAACAGTGATTGAAAACGAGGCTTTTGTTCCTCATTCTTTTGAGGAGTTTCAGGTTTACCTTCTTTTTTTTGAGAATTATTGTTATTAGCCATAAGCAACAAGTTTTAAAATGGTGGAATTCCATGTTTTTTGCTTGGTCTTTTATCCACTTTATTTTTAGAAACATCTAAAGCATGCAGCAATAATTTTCTTGTTTCTTCAGGTTCAATCACAGAATCCACATAACCTTTAGCTGCTGCTACATAAGGATTAGCAAACTTTTGTTTATATTCCTTTACCTTTTGTTTTCTTACTTTCTCCGGGTCTTTCGCATTTTCAATTTCTTTTCTGAAGATAATATTAGCTGCTCCCTCTGGTCCCATTACTGCTATTTCTGCACCTGGCCATGCAAAAACGAAATCAGCATTCAGGTGTCTTGAGTTCATTGCAATATATCCACCACCATAGGCTTTACGCAGTATAAAAGTAATTTTTGGTACAGTTGCTTCACTGTAAGCATATAAAATTTTCGCTCCGTGGCGTATTACTCCGGCGTGTTCCTGGTCGATACCCGGCAGATAACCAGGGAGGTCTACAAATGTAACTAAAGGAATATTGAATGCATTACAAAATCTGATAAAACGTGCCGCTTTATCAGAGGAATCTACATCCAATACACCAGCAAGGATGAGTGGTTGATTTCCAACAAAACCAACTGTGTCACCATTAATTCTTCCAAATCCTATTACAACATTTGCTGCCCATTTTTCCTGGATTTCAAAGAAATCTGATTCATCAGTAACAGCGCGTATTACATCTCTGATATCATATGGTTCTTTTGGATTTCCAGGCACAATTTCGCTAATAGGATATTGCTCTGTATTGGGTTCTTTTGGTTCCATCCTTCTGGCTTTCTGCCTGTTGTTCCAGGGAATATATGTGATCAGCTTTTTAATCTGGTTAAAACATTCCAGTTCACTTTCTGCAAAGAAATGTGCATTCCCGGTTTTTTCACTCTGTACTTTTGCTCCACCAAGTTCTTCCATGCTAATTTCTTCACCTAGAACAGTTTTAATAACCCCAGGTCCGGTAATAAACATTTTAGAGATATTCTCCACTACGAATACAAAATCGGTCAGTGCAGGTGAATAAACTGCTCCTCCGGCACATGGACCTAAAATAACAGATATCTGTGGAATAACGCCTGAAGCAATTGTATTTCTGTAGAATATTTCTCCATAACCGGCCAATGAATTTACACCCTCCTGAATTCTGGCGCCACCGGAGTCATTAATACCAATAAGCGGTACACGCATTTTCATCGCATGGTCCATTATTTTACCAATTTTGCGGGCATGCATCAGTCCAAGAGAACCTCCGGCAACTGTAAAGTCTTGTGCGTAAATACATACCGGCGCTCCATAAATAGTTCCTGTTCCAATAATTACGCCATCTCCATGGAGCACCTTTTTATCCATATTAAAATCTTTAGCTTCATGCTCCACAAAAAGGTCATATTCATGAAATGAGTTTTCGTCAAGAAGGGTGATGATCCTTTCCCGGGCAGTCATTTTACCCATGGCTACTTGTTTTTGTATAGCCTGATCTCCGCCTCCTTTTAGAACTTTCTCTCTTTTTTTCTGTAGTTCCAGTATCTTTCTTTTCAGTGACATAATTTTAATATTTGGTTAGTAGAAAGAAACGCAAAAATAGTATAAAATAACAAACTACAACAATACAAAATCAAATGAATTAATAAAAATAATTTTTAAGGTTTTTGACTATTACGCGCATAATGAATTGTTTTGTAGGGCTTTAATTAACGAGGAGCGAGCCTTGATAAAAAGACTGCAATAACGGCAAAAATAATGTTAGGAATCCACACTGCTATATAGGGTTCCACTGTGCCACGAAGTGCATACATATTCGCAAATCGCATAAACAATATATAAGCAAAACTTAGGGCAATTCCTATCCCTATCTGCATTCCCATACCTCCTTTCATTTTTCGGGAAGAAAGGAATACACCGATTAAAGTTAAGATAAAGGTCGAAAAAGGATATGAAAATCTGCTGTGTTTTTCCACCAGATATGCTTCAAGGTTCTCAGCGCCTTGCATCTTCCGCCTCTGGATAAATTCATTCAATTCCTTCATATCCATGGTCTCAACTATATCTGTGTGTTGGGCAAAATCATCAGGATTAATAGACAAGGTAGTATCCAGCTCACTCCCTTCTACAATAGAATCATTCTTACCATCCTTGATATAACGGATATAGTAATTCTTTATAGTCCATTGATTGCCTGAAGTATCCCATTCTATGTTATCGGCAAGCATTTTCGACTTTAATTCACCTTCCTCAAATTTTTCAAGTGAAAACCGAAACCCCTTTTTGTTTTTGGGTCTGTAATGGCGCATATAAACGTAAACTCCCGGTTCTATCTGCATGTGTACATCCCTTGCCACCTGGGTGGTAGTCCTCCCTTTGATGTAAGTATATTTAAAATCCAGTCTGTCCTCATTCGAATCTGGAATTACATATGCCATTAGAAGAAAAGAAATAACTGCAATAAAGGTAGCTGCAATAAAGTAAGGGACTAAGATTCTTTTAAAACTCACTCCGTTACTTAAAA
Source organism: Bacteroidales bacterium (assembly GCA_046545795.1). GTDB lineage: Bacteria > Bacteroidota > Bacteroidia > Bacteroidales > UBA12077 > JAGXLC01. The sequence continues at coordinate 11,013 of JBKGZD010000070.1, forward strand.
TGGCTATAATTTCAGAACCATAAGCCATTTTTGATGTAAAAAAAATTACTGCTATAAAAGTAAACAATGAACTCAACAGGTTGGCAAAGTATGGGATGAAATTCAGATAATATTTCACGACCTCTCCAAGTGGAGCTTCGTGCTCAATAAAATTATCAACTTTTTCTGAAAGGTCGAAAACTATTGAGATGCTGATAATAAGAGCTATAGCGAAGAAATAGGTCCCGAGAAATTTCTTAATAATATAAATATCCAGTATTTTTAAAAAAGAGATCTTCATATGGTTATTTTCAATTTTTAAAGGTCATATGGAACATCCCATTATAGAATAAACATTTCCTTTTGTGATATTAATATTTATTATTATCATGGACGTTTCATAAGTTTATTTTTACCAAGGTCCTACGGCACTCAACTAACAAATAGTCATACTCTTTTGAAATTTTTATAATTATTTTTTACTTGTTTTTTTCTTAACCTCAACAAATATAACATTCATATTCTGCAATTTATAACCTCGTACTCAGTCGGGAACACATATCCTCCTTCCAGGACTTGAAATCACCCTCCATAATCCTATTCCGCGCTTCTTTGAGCAACCAGATATAAAAGCTCAAATTATGATGTGTAGCAATTTGCCCGGCAAGTATTTCTTTTGAAGTGATTAGATGCCGGAGAAATGCCTTGGAATAATATGTATCTACATATGATTCACCATTCTCTTCAATGGGTGAAAAATCATCCTTCCATTTTTCATTTTTGATATTTATTATTCCGTTTTTTGTAAACAACATGCCATTCCTTCCATTCCTGGTAGGAATTACACAATCGAACATATCAACACCTCTGTCTATCGATTCCAGGATATTAACAGGAGTGCCCACCCCCATTAAATATCTGGGTCTATCCTTAGGCAAGATATCAGTGACAACTTCAGTCATCTCATACATTATCTCAGCAGGTTCTCCAACTGACAAACCACCAATAGCAATTCCAAATGAGTCTATTTCACCTATAAGATATGCTGATTTTTTTCTTAACTCTTTATAAACACTGCCCTGGACTATTGGAAATAAATATTGCTTAAAACCGTATCTTGGTCTGGTTGAAACGAATTGTTTTACACACCTTTTCAACCATTGATGTGTCAGATCGAGAGACTTCTTTGCATAACTATAATCACAGGGATAAGGTGTACATTCGTCAAAAGCCATTATGATATCTGCACCAATTGCCCTTTGAATATCAATTACATTCTCCGGTGTGAAAAGATGCTTAGAACCATCAATATGAGAACGGAAATGAACACCTTCGTCCGTTATCTTCCTGATATCTGAAAGTGAAAAAACCTGGTATCCTCCACTATCGGTAAGAATAGGTCTGTCCCAATTAATGAATTTATGTAAACCTCCGGCTTTTGAAATTACATCAATTCCGGGGCGTAAATATAGGTGGTATGTATTGGAAAGCAGTATCTGAGAATCAACATCTTCCTTGAGTTCCTTAGTATTTAGCCCTTTTACACTCCCTAATGTTCCTACAGGCATAAATGCCGGTGTTTTAATCTCTCCATGCCCGGTATTAAAAGTTCCAGCCCTTGCCTTTGTGCCTGATAAAGAATTTTCAATCTTAAATTTCATTATAATTATAAATAATCATTTATGTATCTGATAAACCAAACTAATCGAACAAAGATAATCATTCATCTTTATTTATGAACATGGCGAAATTATAATATATTGGAAAATGTT
>JBKGZD010000071.1:0-12596 GCA_046545795.1 Bacteroidales bacterium
TGGAAAACAATACTCCAATTAGAATGAGATGGGGATTCCTTTTTAAAAATAACTACAGTAATAGCATAAAACAAGGAAGAAACAAGCATTGACATTGTTCCTGCAAATTCCTCATTACTTAAAGAAATTTCCTTATCCAAATGAACCAAAACAATCCCAGAAAAAGCCAGAAACAATAAAAGTAAATTTCTCAAAGGTAAAGGTTCAACAAGGTATAAACGGCTTAAAAGTACGGCAAATATAGGCCACGTATAAAGAATAATGATCGCATTCCCAATGGGTGCATTTAAAAATCCTATAAAATAAAAAACAAGCCTTATAACATTTAAAAAAGAAGCAAGAATTAATAAACGGGAAGTAAGTCTGATTATTCTTAAGTCTTTCCAGTTAGTAAATACACCAATAAAAAGAACCGGAATTCCCACACGAAAAAAGGTTATCACAAAAGGATGTAAATTGAGATATTTGATAAAAACCCCGCTGGAACCCCAGATTACAGCAGCCAATATTATTTTCAGGTATGATGGATTTATTTTAAGCATATGACAAAAATATAACAAAGGAGTCAGGAATCGTTGATTTATAAAATGATTAACTTTGTAAAAAAATATAACTGATGCAAAAATACCTGGTCTCCTGTTTATTGGTTTTAACGGCTATTTCATGCAACAAACAACCATCTGATAATCAAAACAAAACAGTATTCAAATACAATGAATCCAAGGGTATATCAACACTTGACCCTGCCTTTGCAAAAAGTCAAACATTAATCTGGCCTGTTAATCAATTATTTAACGGACTTGTCCAGATGGATCAAAAACTCAACATTCAACCGGCAATAGCTAAAGACTGGGAAGTCTCCAGTGATGGTCTGGAATATATCTTTCACCTCAGAGATGACGTCTATTTCCATGAACATGAGCAATTTAAAAATAAAAAAGAGAGAAAAGTAAAAGCACAGGATGTGGTTTACAGTCTGAAAAGGATTTATAACAAAGAAACGGCCTCTCCAGGAGCCTGGATTTTCAATAACCTGGATAAAAAGAAAGGCCCGGAAGCAGTGAATGATTCTACTGTAAAAATAAGACTGAAAAAACCATTTCCAGCATTTCTGGGACTATTAACCATGCAATATTGTGCTATAGTTCCGCAGAAAATAGTAAAACACTATGGGGAAAACTTTGGTCATAACCCTGTTGGAACAGGACCATTCAAGTTTAAAATGTGGCAGGAAGGTGAAAAGTTAGTGTTTATAAAAAACCCTGAATATTTTGAAACCGACAGCTCCGGAACTCCCCTGCCCTATCTTGATGCAATATCTATAACATTTGTAACTGACAAACAAAGCGAATTTCTTAAATTCATTAAAGGAGATATTGACTTTTTATCCGGGGCAACAGCAGTTAATAAAGACGAATTACTTACCCGGGATGGGAACCTTAACCCAAAATATAAAGATGAAATAACACTCTATACTCAGCCTTACCTCAATACAGAATATTTAGGATTCCTGGTAGACACATCACTTGCAAAAGTAAAAAACAGTCCTGTCAGCAATAAATATTACCGGCAGGCAATTAATTATGGCTTTGACCGAAAAAAAATGATAAGGTATTTACGAAATAACATTGGGACCCCTGCAGAACAAGGTTTCATACCCAAAGGCCTGCCATCATTCTCCCCGGAAAAAATCGAAGGTTATACTTATCAACCCGACAAGTCTCGCGAATTGCTTAAAAAAGCAGGTTATCCAGGAGGAGAAGGCTTACCGGAGATTACCCTAACCACAACCGACGATTATAAAGACCTTTGCGAATTTATACAACACCAACTATCAGAAATTGGCATCCCAATTGACATCGAAGTAAGTACTGGCGCAACATTCAGAGATATGGTAGCCAATTCAAAGCTTCTTTTTTTCAGAGGTTCATGGATAGCCGATTATGCTGATGCTGAGAACTACATGGCATTATTCTACAGCGGGAACTTCAGCCCGGGAGGACCAAATTACACGCATTTTGAGAACAAAAAGTATGACCAACTTTATAACCAGGCATTAAATACGATGGATAAAAACCAAAGAAAAGAACTATACCTGAAGATGGACCAATTGATTTTAGAGCATGCCGTGATAGTTCCTCTCTATTACGATGAAGTAGTTCGATTTACTCATAAATATGTTAAAAATTTTGAAAGCAACCCTATGAATATGCTGAATTTAAAATATGTAAAAAAAGAACAACAATGATTTTTATTGCAGATGCAGGTTCCTCAAAAACGCAGTGGTCTTTGGTTTCAAAGGAAGACATAATCTCCACCAAAACAGGCGGAATAAATCCTGTATTAATGACGGAACAAAATATATCAGAATTAATACAAAGTAATCCTGTACTAAGGAACAACAAGGAAAAAATTCAAACTGGCTTTTTCTATGGAGCAGGGTGCGCAAATACATATCAACAGGAAAAAATAAAAAATGCATTAAATAGTTTTTTTACGAATACCAATATTCATGTATACTCAGATTTATATGGAGCAGCCCGTTCCTTATTCCATAATTCACCAGGAATCATTTGTATTTTAGGTACAGGATCCGCTTGCGGAAGATACGATGGGAAACACATTATCCAGCAAAGCCCTTCGTTAGGTTTTATATTGGGAGATGAAGGTAGCGGCGCTTATATGGGAAAAGATTTGCTAAAACGTTTTTTTTACGGCGAATTACCAAAACCTCTGGAAACACAATTTATTCAAAAGTATAAACCAGAAAAAAAAGAAGTGCTTTCGCGAATACATAAAGGAAACACACCAAGTCAATATCTTGCACATTTTTGCTATTTCCTTAAAGATAATCAACAACATCCCTATATACGGGATGCATTAGAGGTGAATCTTAAAAAATTCATTGAGACTCACATAATAAGACTTAAACCGGAATTCAACGAAAATATAAGAATCACCGGGTCAGTTGCCTGGTTCTTCAGAGATATTCTGTTAAATATCATAAAAGGATACGGACTAACAATTGATAATATAAACCAGGCACCAATAGAAGGTCTCATCGAATATCATAAAAAAGAAATTCGGGAAATTAATTCTTAATTCAAACATTTTTTATATCTTTAAATACATACAAACAGGATAATATGATGTGGACAAGTGTAATAATTGACGACGAACCAAAATCAAGGGAAACATTAAAAAAAATTATCGAACGCTATTTCAGTAACCAAATTAGCATAGTATATCTGGCAGGGACAGTGAAAGAAGGTGTTTTTGCCATAAATAAATATAATCCCCGCCTTGTATTTCTTGATATTGAAATGCCGGAAGAGGATGGTTTCAAGCTATTTAACTATTTTGACTATTATAACTTTGATGTAATATTTACAACTGCATATAAACAATATGCTATAGATGCTATTAAATGTTCTGCACTCGACTACCTTCTTAAGCCTATTAATTATATTGACCTTAAAGAAGTTATTAAGAAGTTAGAAGAAAAAGAAAGAAAAATTACTCCTCATACCCAAATAGAGGCATTCCTTAATAACCTGAATGCCAGCACCAATGAGTTTAACAAAATTGCATTACCAACGTTTGAAGGATATGAATTAGAAAGAGTTAGTAATATTGTTTATTGCCAGGCAGAAGAAAACTATACGAAAATTCATACCAACAGAAACGAAATAATAATGGTGGCCAAAACATTAAAAAACGTGGAAGAGCTTCTTCCAAAATCAATGTTTTTCAGAATACACAAATCATATCTCGTCAACTTAAATTATATAAAATCATATAATAAATCACATGGCTACAAAGTAATTCTTGAGAACGGAACCAAACTGGATGTAGCAACCAGACGAAATGAAGAATTTATTAAAGCACTAACAAAAAGAGCTCCTAAAGAATAAATAATAAAATAACATTCTGCAAATCAGCATATAAAAACATTACTCTATACGGTTCAAAAATACCTGAAAAATTAAAAACCCAAATTTTGTTACAAGAATAATAATAGAGTTATTAACATGTTATCAACAACTTATTAACATCACAAAAAAACCATATCTCCCAGAGCTTTAATAGATTAACATAATAAAGACAGTGACATTTGTCAGGATTTTTCCTTACAAATGTCATTTTTTGGTTTGGTAAAAAAATAACGGTTCAATATATTAGTCCCGATTTAATTTTTTAAATCTTGTTAACCTAAACCATTTAAATTTTTTATTATGAGATCCAAAACATTTACATTTTTACTATTGTTTTTATTCTCTGCAGTAGCTCTCTTTTCCCAGGAAAGGGAAGTCAACAAAGATGGCTATTACAAAGGAGTAATCAGAATTAAACTTAAAGAAGAATCAGTAAAAAAAATTGAAGCAAAACACGAAAAGACGGGGAAAATCAATCAATTAACTGCGGAAAAGGGCTCACATGTAAAGACTAATATTGCTGAGCTCGACAAAAAAAATGAAAAATTCCAGGCGAAATCTTATAAAAGAGTTTTCAGGAATGCTGGAAAATTTGAAGAAAGGCACCGTGCATATGGTCTACACCGTTGGTATGAAATTGAATTCGAATCCAAACAGCCTTTAATTGAATATCTCAAAGGGTATAATACAGTAGAAGGCGTTGAGATTGCCGAAGGGAAGCCTGAAATGAAGCTATTAGACAATGACAAGGAAGATAAAGATTCTAAGTCTTTATCAGAAGAACCCAATGACCCACAATTTGATGATCAATGGCATTACCACAATACAGGACAAACAGGTGGTACAGAAGATGCCGACATCGATCTCCCTGAAGCATTGGAAAAAGAAACAGGCAATACAGACGTTATCGTAGCCATAGAAGACGAAGGTGTTGATTATGAACACGAAGATCTTGAAGGCAATATGTGGGTAAACCCTGATGAAACAGTTAATGGCGAGGATTCCGACAATAACGGTTACGTAGATGACGTACACGGCTACAATTTTGCTGATGATCAAGGCGAAATTAACCCGGGAGATCACGGGACACATGTTGGTGGAACAGTTGCAGCTGAAACAAATAACGAAACAGGCGTTGCCGGTGTTGCAGGTGGAAGTGGCAATAACGACGGCGTAAGATTAATGTCAGTTCAGGTGTTTAGTAATACCAATGGTGGATTTGAAGAAGCTCTAACATATTCAGCCGACATGGGCGCTCACGTATCCCAAAATAGCTGGGGTGGCGGAGGCGAAAGCGAAGCCATAAATGATGCTATTGACTATTTTAATGACAATGGCGGAAGCGCTGACAGCCCTATGGATGGTGGTGTTGTTGTTTTTGCTGCCGGAAACGATGATACAAATAGCGGCGCAGGAACATGGCCAGCACAATATGAAGGAGCAATAGCCGTGGCTTCTACTGACCACAATGACGAAAAATCTTCATTTTCAAACTATGGCGAATGGGTGGATATTTCCGCTCCTGGTAGTGATATTTTAAGTTGTCAGCCAAATGACGGTTACCAGGACATGGATGGAACATCAATGGCTTGTCCTCATGTATCTGGAGTTACCGCACTTATTGTTTCTTACTATGCAGGAGACATAACACCTTCCCAAGTAAGGACTAAGCTACTAGAAAATACAGACCCGATAGATGACCTAAACCCAGATTATGAAGGACAATTGGGAAGCGGAAGATTGAATGCTGACAAGGCACTGGGTGACGGTGGAGGAGATACTGAAGAACCACCAGAAGCAGATTTTTCTGCAAACTCAACAACCATAGAAGAAGGTGAAACAGTAGACTTCACAGACCAATCATCTAACTATCCCGAGGAGTGGGACTGGTCTTTTGAAGGTGGTGATCCTTCCTCAAGTACAGACCAGAATCCAAGCATCACTTATGAAGAAGAAGGTACTTATGAAGTATCTCTAAATGTTAGCAATGAATATGGATCTGACTCAGAAACAAAAACAAATTACATCACAGTTGAAGAGTATGTTGCTACCTATTGTGACAGTGAAGGAGAAGACGCAAGTTATGAGTGGATTGATGAGATTACAATAGGTGATTTTAACAATAACTCAGGAGGTGATGATGGATATGGTGACTATACAGACCAAACTGTAGAACTCGCTGCAGGTGAATCCTATGACATTGAACTCATACCAGGATTTTCTGACAGCTCATATGATGAATACTGGAAAATATGGATTGATTTTAATGATGATAAAGAGTTTGATGAAAGTGAACTGGTTTACGATGCAGGCTCTACTTCAAGCTCAGAAGTAACAGGAACTATCGATATTCCTTCTGATGCTTCAGGTAGCACCAGGATGAGAGTAACCATGAAGTATGATGGTGAACCAACTGCTTGTGAAACTTTCTCATACGGCGAAGTAGAAGATTATACAGTATCATTCACAGATGATGGGGATGACGAAGATACAGAAGCTCCTACTACTCCAACCAATCTGGAAGCTGATAATGTAGGGGAAACAAGCCTTGATTTAAGCTGGGACGAATCAACAGATAACGTAGGCGTTGAACAGTATACTGTATACCAAGATGATGAAGAGATCGGAACAACTGAAAATAATTCTTACAATGTCTCTGATTTAAGCGCAGGTACAACTTATTCATTTACTGTAACTGCTGAAGATGCTGCAGGAAACGTATCTGACCACAGTGATGCTCTCGAAGTAACTACAGACGAAGAAGAGGAAGAACCAGGAGAATACTGCGAAAGTAAAGGCGAAGATGCAAGTTACGAATGGATCGATGAAGTTCAGGTTGGCGACTTCAATAATAATTCTGGTGAAGACAATGGATATGGTGACTACACAAACCAAACTGTGGAACTCACTGCAGGTGAATCCTATGATATTACATTAACACCAGGATTCTCCGGCTCCACATATCAGGAATACTGGAAAATATGGATCGACTTCAACGGAGACCATGAATTCAGTAGCGACGAACTCGTTTATGATGCAGGTTCAACTTCAAGCTCTGAAAAAACCGGTTCTATTGATATTCCTTCTGATGCATCAGGAAGCACCAGGATGAGAGTTACAATGAAGTATAACGGAGAACCTACTGCGTGTGAAACATTCAGTTATGGTGAAGTAGAAGATTATACCGTTTCATTCACAGATGATGGTGGAGATGATGAGGACACAGAAGCTCCAACAGCTCCTGCTAACCTCACGGACAATAATGTAACTGAAAACAGTGCGGACCTAAGCTGGGATGCTTCTTCGGATAACGTTGGTGTGGAACAATATATTGTTTATCAAGATGGTAATGAAATAGGAACAACTGAAAATACTTCTTACAGCGTTTCTGACTTAAACGCAGGTACAACTTACTCATTTACGGTAACTGCTGAAGATGCTGCCGGTAATGTTTCCGAAGCAAGCAATGAAATAGAAGTAACTACTGAGCAGAATGAAGAAGTTGAATACTGTGAATCTCAAGGTGAAAACACCAACTATGAATGGATTGACCTGGTAGAACTAGGTTCTATCAATAACTCTAGTGGAAGTGATGGCGGCTATGCTGACTACACTGACATGTCTACAGACCTTACTGCTGGTAGTGAAGCAACAATATACTTCAGCGCTGGCTTTGAAAGTAGTAGTTACACAGAGTACTGGCATGTATGGATTGATTTCAACCAAAACGGCACTTTTGAAGATGATGAAGAAGTTGTGACTGGATCATCTAGCAGCTCAGATAAACTGGAAAAAAGCTTCGACGTACCATCTGACGCAAGCCTTGGAGAAACTCGCATGAGAGTGACCATGAAATATAATGATGAAGCATCTCCTTGCGAATCATTTAGTTATGGTGAGGTTGAAGATTATACTGTAAACATTACAAACACTCAAAGTTACAACACGAACGACAACACAAATGCAACTAAACTGGGCAACGAAAAAGCAGAAGCACAGGTTGGATTGTATCCAAATCCTGCGTCTGATGTACTGAAAGTAAACATTAATGCAGGCGAAAGGAACACGACAATGAGTATTTATAACATAAACGGTACTCTTGTAAAAACAGTTCCTTTAGATGGTAACTATAAAGAGATAGACGTATCTGAACTTCCAGAAGGAACATATATGATCAAGATTCCTGATGAAAGAGAACCTATCATTGAGCAATTTATCAAACAATAGATATTAACGCTCTTTGAGCCAAGAATAAAAAAGAGAGGGGTGTAGAAACACTCCTCTCTTTTTTATTGACAAAAACAATTTATCAATAGATGCTACTATTATTTGTCATTCTCCTTTATCATGTTTGTCATCTCCATCATATTCATGATTATTTCAGCCATTTGTTCAAAAGAAAAAGTGGTAACATTAAAAATAACATCATAAAGCGTATTATCAAATTCTTTCCCAGCTATGTCTCTTTTAAAATCAGCTCTTTTTTTGTCTATATCTTCAACATGACTTTTGGCCTCTTTTACTTTTGAGTAATCAAATCTTTTCTTTATCTCTTCCACCCTCCACTGAAATGGAGCAATAAGTCTCACATGCAGCGACTGTCCTATGTCCCTGGTTATTATCTCACCTCCTCTGCCCAAAATAATGACATTCCCTTTGAGTGCAAAAGTGTATATCATTTTTTTTATGGTATTTCTTATCATTCTGTCACTTTTATAGTATTTGGTGGATAAAGCTCCTAAAATTTCATCAATATCACTTTTTTTCTCGTATTTAAAAACATATTCGATTTCAGAGGTATCCATTTCAAGTTCATGGGCAGCTTGTTCTAAAATCTCCTTACTTACTACTTTCCACTTTCCTTTTACAGTATCTCCAAGTTTAGATTCATTCAGCAGAAAAGCAAGTTTTTGGGCAAGAAATTTTCCGGAACAACCAAAGTCACGTGAAATAGTAACTACAGGTCCCGGTTCACCATAATTTTTATGTTTATCTTGTTCTTTATGCCTCTCTTCGAGATATTTGTGCAGAATATTCATAATAATAACAATTAAAAAATAAACAGTATAAATTTCCAATTTAATAAAAAAACGTGCATTATGCAATTTATATTACCATGAGAACAAAAGAGAGAAGGAAGGCAAGAATATAAAAGTGAGTGTAAAATAGTTAAATAGTTTCTTTGTCAATTGAAGCTTTTATAGCAGCGGACGTAGAAGCAGTTATCACGACAGCGCAAACTTCTTTGATCGTCACATGAATAAAAGAACTGGTATCAAAATCTTTTGTTAATTCATCAATCCTTTTCTTTCCTTTCTTGTACTCAGAGCGGGAAGAGAATAAAACACGGGTTAATTTTGTAGATTCAAGCAAACTAAAAAGCATAAGACTTTTTGCATTAACCTTTTCTTCCCCATCTACTATACGCCTAAGTTTATTATGTAACTCCAGTACAGGCGTTAAGTCCTCAACAGGATAAATGGTATACGGGAACAAACCCAAAAATTTTCTTCTTTCCCGGGTTAAAATTCCCTTGTGAATAAGGCTATCGAACAAATCAATTCGCATTTCTCTCCACTTAGAAGCCAAGCGATTGACCCAGTATTTTACTTTTCGGTTTTTACGGGAAGAATAAATATAGCTTAGCATCCGATCAATATAATCCACCCCCAGAGGAGTATTATCAACGACGTAAACCCGTCGCTTCTTTATCTCAATTTTATTGGTAATAGCAAGTTTCATAAGGGTTGCTCCTGCAAGACCATGATTAATCGCCAGAGGATCTGTGAGAAACTTCCCTTTTTTACTATCAAGAGCCAATAGAAGAAAACTTTCAATAAGATTCAACTCCATATCTATCCGTCCGTTTAAAGTACTGATTAATAATGTAAAGATATAAAATATCCGAATGCAACGAACATCTCATAATAATCATATAAAAAGCAAAAGGATCTTCACCCAATCATTTTCTTACCTCCTGCACGCCCTATAGCATAAGTTCCATAGCGGTTTCTTATTGCATCCATTGCCTGATAAAGGTTTACTGTGCGGGTATTATCCTCAAAAAGATTCAATTGCTGAGTACCACCCACAAGTTTGCTGAATTTCACTCCCAGCAGCCTAATCAACATCCGCCGGGAATACAATCTATAAAATAAATCGCTGGCTGTTTCAAGTAATATATGATCAAAAGCTGTATAAGGAATGCTTTTCTGGATGGTTTGTGTATCATAATTCGAATACCGTATTTTTACCACCACACAAGCTGTAAGTTTATTTTCACGGCGCAACCTATAAGCAAGCGATTCTACCATAGAAGTTAATACCTGGTGTAACTTTCGCATATCAATTGTATCGCGTTCAAAAGTACGTTCCAGGCTTATAGATTTTCGCCGGGAATAAGGTTTTACAGGAGTATCATCAATCCCATTAGCCTTTTTCCACAAAACAAGTCCATTCTTACCCAACACATTTTCCATCATCTCCATAGGGAGTTCACGCAAAGTTTTAATATTTCGGACACCCATCGAACGCAATAAATAGTAGGTCTTGTCACCAATCATAGGTATCTTGCGAATCGACAGAGGGGACATGAACGGCCTGACAAGCTGTGAAGGAACTTGTATATGTCCCTCAGGTTTAGCTTCTCCGGTAGCAATTTTTGAAACGGTTTTATTGACGGACAGGCCAAAAGAAACAGGTAAACCGGTGTGTTTCCGGATAGAATCCTTCAACGCCCAGGCCCACTTCATAGTTCCAAAGAATCGTTCCATCCCGGTAAGGTCAATATAATGCTCGTCGATAGAAGCCTTTTCATATAATGGAGATTCTTCCCTTATGATATCTGTCACCAAATCGGAATAGCGACTGTAAAGATCCATGTCACCCCGAATCACAATGGCATCATTACAAAGCTGACGAGCCATACGCATCGGCATAGCTGAATGCACCCCATATTTGCGGGCCTCATAACTACAACCAGCGACCACCCCTCTGTCTGAAAGCCCCCCAATAATCACAGGTTTTCCATGTAAACGAGAATTATTCAGTCGCTCTACCGACACAAAAAAAGAATCCATATCCATATGAACAATAGATCGTTCCTCTATCATAATCAATTCTTTAAAAGTGTTAAACATATATTTTGATTAATTTTTAATCAAAATTTAGATTATAAATTAATCATTTTTTTGTAAAAAAAGAAGATTTAAATTATATTTATATAAAATTTTACATACTCCTTAGGAAAGTTTCAAACAATACTATGTATGTACTTTAGTCAAAACATAAAATTACTCCGGAAACGCAAAAAGAAAACCCAGGACGATGTGTCCCGTGCGATAAACATAAAACGCTCAACTTACAGTGGTTATGAAAACGCAGTGGCTCAGCCCGGAATGGAAGCACTGGTATCTTTGTCGGATTATTTTAATGTGGCAATTGATACGCTCTTAAAAGCAGACTTGTCTGCCCTGGGCGAAAGTCAGCTCTCACAGCTAGAAAGAGGATATGATGTTTACTTAAAAGGCAGCAAGCTAAGAATATTAGCCACCACGGTAGACAAACATAATGAAGACAACATTGAATTAGTGCCAGAGAAAGCCAAAGCAGGATATCAAAGGGGTTTTGCAGATCCTGAGTTTATACGGGAATTACCAACATTCCAGCTTCCATTTTTATCAAAAGAAAAAAAGTACCGAACCTTCCAGATTAGTGGCGATTCAATGCTTCCAATTCCCGAGGGTTCTTACATCACAGGTGAATTTATCCAAAACTGGATGGAGATTAAAGATGGAGAAGCTTGCATCATACTTACACTTAATGAAGGGATTGTTTTTAAAATTGTAGAAAACCAGCTTGCAAAGCAAAACATCTTAAAAGCCCATTCTCTGAATCCTCTTTATAAGCCATACGATATCCATATTGACGACATCAAAGAAATATGGAAGTTCAAGAACTACATTAGCAATGAATTGCCGCAACCGGAAATCCCCCAGGATGAAGTTATAAGAAAGATACACAATCTCCAGCGAGAAGTATCAAACCTAAAAAAGAAGTTGTAAAGAAAATGGTTGTGTTTCGGGAACCAAAACCATTACATTTTTTTAGTCGTGGATATCAAAATTTTATTCCTGCTGTGACTTTTTCTTGAACTTCCAAAAGATTCAATTCTCTGAGCAGAAGGCTTGATGAAAAAATAATGTTTTATCAAGAATATGAAATACTTTTTATACGCTTTTAATCTCACCTCCTCCAAAAATAGCTATCCCTTTCACAATCAAAATTTTTTCATTCTTTTGGTTTTCATCAGAAATATATTGGCGCTTATCTTCAAAGCCTCCTAAAATAGCTGTGATATCAACTTTAACCTGCCAGTTGCGGGGAACTATAATTGTTGCTCCACCAAAAAGCGTGAACATGTCAAGAACATTCTCACCTTGCGCCAATTCTGCATCAGAAAGATTAACTGTGGAACCACCCAAAATAGATGTTATCTTTCCTCCTCTGAAAGAATGGGAGGTTATACGCCTGTCATTACCCCCAAGAATAGCAATATCATCAATATAATCTTTACCATAACCTTCTTTAGGTTGTTTTTCCGAATAACCAAGAGATTTAATAACAATTACCACCCCTATTGCAATAAATACAACAGGCAGG
>JBKGZD010000072.1:0-12465 GCA_046545795.1 Bacteroidales bacterium
ACATAAACCGATAATCATTTTTACCATATTATCTTCTTTTTATGTATTTATTTTACTAAAACATCAACAAATATAATGAGAATATTCTCATTTGCAAAATTTATTTAGATTTGTTTAAAATAGCATAAGAAAGAGTTAAGCCGTTATTATAATCGTTTTTAAAGCGTAATGCCTTCAAATTTATCGAATCAGAATTTGTAAGAACAAAAAAAAATCAATTATAATTCATTAAATTAGCTACAAATTAAAATATTTGGGCTATGGAAAAACATGAACAAATTGCAGATGTATTGAAGAAAAATAGAGATGCTATTTCCCCTGTGGTAAGGTTAGGGGTTAAACCCGAAGATATAATAGCTATGGATTTTTCTGAAAGCAATGAGGAGATAAAAAAAATTGATATTGATGATGTCGAAGGTTTTACAGAATATATTGAATCCTTACTTGATAAATTCGAGAAAGTAGGAGTGGGAGGTTATGGAGAAGACAGGTCAATTTATCGGCGCAGTTCACTTTTTGATGGAGAGGGAGAGCCCCGGAGCATTCACCTGGGACTGGATATATGGATTCCGGCAGGTACAAAAGTATACGCTCCACTCGATGCAAAGGTACATAGTTATGCTTACAATGACACATACGGAGATTATGGTGGAACCATAATTCTGGAGCACAACCTGGAGGATACTACATTTTACACACTCTACGGTCATTTAAGTAAAGATTCACTTGAGAATATGGATAAAGACAAGCATATAGAAAAAGGTGAGCATTTTGCTTATATTGGTAGAGTCGAAGAAAATGGACAATGGCCACCACATTTACATTTTCAGCTTATCACTGATATGCTTGATAAAGAAGGAGATTTTTATGGTGTCGCCCCACCTTCAGAAAAAGAAGAATATATGAAATTGTGTCCTAATCCATACAGGATACTAAAGATACAGTAATTGTCTAAGAAATTACGGAATCTGACTGGTTTTTTAATGACTAATATAAAAAAGCCTGCTTTACGTTTGCAGGCTTTTTTTCATTAGAGAATTCCCCTTGTACATATTAAAATATACCAAGGAGATGGATGATGAAAGATTTACTCTTTTTTATCATTGTATTTCCTTGTAGCTATAATTTCGCCATTTTCGTCGTAGTTATTCCAATTACCAGTTTTTTTCCCTTTGTTATATTCCATTTTGAATCTTAGAGTTCCGCTTTTATCCCATATTTTCCAAACGCCATGTTTTTTCCCTTTTTTATAATTGGCAACGGCAACTTTTGTTTTTTCATCATTCCATGTTGTCCATGTTCCATGCATTTCCCCATTTTTGTAGGATCTAATTTCTTTTTTGTTTCCATTTTTGAAGTAGAAAACAGATTTCCCATCCAGATCACCATTTTCTACTTTTATTTCTGCCTTTAATTCTCCGTTGTCATAGTATTCTTTTACGGTTCCTGAATAAAGTTCGTTATCCGAATTATAATATTTCCCATCTTTCCTGGTTATTTCCTGGGAGAAAGAAAGTGCCGGTAATAGTAAGATTATTAAAAATAGATTAATTTTATTTGTCATATTGGTTTGATTTAATCAGTTTCATATTTGTAATGTATAATGTACGAACGGTATATAAATTTGTTACTTGTTATGTTGATACCAGTATTATCTGAGCTTATATTTCAGACTTAAAGAATATGTTCTTCCTTCTTTATAATTATGCATGTACCTGTCGCTATCTTTGAAATGATGAGTCGCTTTATATTCTGCATCAAGAATATTATTCACAGCAAGTTCTATTCCAAAATTATCATTTAATGTTTTACTAACATTGAAATTGAGCATTGCTCTTGGCTCTTCATATGCATAAGGGAGCCTGCCTTTGGTTATAAGATATAATTTTTCTCCATTGATATTAAAACCAAGATTGGCATCAACATCATATTTATCATTTTTATATCCCAGGAATGCGTTAATAATAAAAGGAGCCTGGCCGAGCATAGGCCTTTTATCATCTCTTTCCGGATCTTTCGCCCTGATGTATTCCATTATATCCTCCGGGACAGTGATTACTGATTCTATAGCAGTGAAATTGCCTCCAGCAGTGAAATTTTGCATGCCTGGAATGAAGTCAAGTTCTTTAACGACTTCAAGTTCTACCCCGTATAAATCAGCTGGTTCTGAATTAAATGGTTCTATTTCATAATTTTGTGTACCCGTTTTGAGCCTTAATTCTATGGGGTTGTCAAATTTTTTGTAAAAACCACTTATTGCTATTTTTTCGCCCTTGTCAATAAAATACTCCCAGCGCAAATCAAGGTTGTTGATTGTTGTCTGCTCCAAATCAGGATTTGCGTAGATATAAGCGCCTCTTGTATAATCGTAGTAATTGGTTCCGATTTCCTGGAACTTTGGTCTGGCTAATGTTCTTGACATACCCAGTCTTATATTCATATCCTCCATTATCTTGTAGGTGAAATTAAAAGAGGGGAGGATGTCTGTCTTGTTGATTTCACCTTTACGGTAGTTCCTGTGTGATTTGTCCACTTTGTTTTCAGAAAAAGTTTCCGATTGCTCGATGCGCGCTCCTGTTACCAGCCTTAATGCAGAGGTTATGTTAGCATCAATCATAGCATACGCAGCTATTACCGATTGTTTTGCCCGGTAACTGTTTGTGAGATTATCCGTATGGTCAGATTTATACTTGTAGCCGTTTGGGTTTTCTTCGCTGTATATATTGTTTTCCAAATAGCTGTTTACGTCACCTTCGGGAAATGAGGTTAAATAACTATTCAGTTTGAACTGAATGTTATCCATGTCACGATCTTTGGAAGTATATAATCCCCCGGTTTTAATTTTGGATTTTTGTCCTAAGAATGATATGGGGATTTCAATGTCTAATTTGGTGTTAATATCTGTTTCATACATGTCGCGGTAAAAACGTACCGGTACATCATTTGTTTTTATTCGCCAGCCGTAAGGATCATCATTGCTGTCTGTTTCGTAAAGGTTCTCAAAAAACCTCAAATCCGGCTCTTCCTGTTGCATTTCAGTAATGGATGCTTGCCATTCTACTGTGGTCTTATTCAAATCTGGGAATATATGTTTACCATGTAGCTGGTAATAGTTAAATGCTCTTTCAATCCAGCTCAGATTTCTTACTGTGTTATCAGATGATTCATAGTAGAAATAGCCGTCCTGATACCTGGCTGTTTTATTGCCACTCTGATTGCGGAGGTACCTGGTTCCGATTTTATGATTTTTATCAAGTTTCAGGTTGAGATTGATTAACCCTGCAATCAGTACTTTTTCTTTCCCTTGCTGGTCATTAAGAATTTTAAGCGGGGATGGGGTTATATGTTCCTCGTATAAACTATTGGTGCCATTGTCATAAAATGAAAAGTCTCTGGCATAGCTTAATGAAGCATTATAACCCAGTGATTTTCCAAATAGTTTAACCTGGTTGCCAATGGAAAATTTATGACTATGATCAAGAAATGAGTTTTTTCTTTCAGGAGACATAATAGGATTAAAAGATTCTGTTATTTTCGTAATGTCATCCTCAAAAGTAAATTCATTTAATTCCCCCCTGTTTTCTTCGACCATTGTATTGAGTGCATCGGCTGCATCGCCCGGGATGTCCCTGGTACCATTGTCAAAACCAAGTGCATCTGTTTCGCTACCCGGGTAAGACAAGAAATCCTCATTTAAATTTGCTTGCGGATTATAGCCAAATTTAGAGGAAAATTCCAGATTGAATTTTTCAGGGAAATCCTTTGTTTCAATGTCTACTTGTCCTCCGGTAGATTCTCCTTGCATATCCGGAGTAAAATTTTTATTTACAACAATATTTTCTATGATATTGCTGGGAAAGATATCCATCTGGACAGTATTCTTTTCCGGGTCCATTGCAGGTATTACAGCGTCATTTAATGTAATCATGGTATATCGGTCGCTCAGTCCTCTGACAAAAACATATTTATCATCCTGAACGGAAACTCCTGTTACTCTTTTCAATGCCCCTGCAGCGTTACTGTCACCTAATTTAGCAATTTTTTCATAAGAGATTCCATCCATTAATCGACCGGATTTTTTCTGGAGCAGTTGCATTGCATTTTCGGTTCTCTGCCTGGACCTCGATGTAACAACTACGGAACCAATCTCTGTCTGTTGCTGAGCAAGATTTGTGTTTAGAACTTCTACCTCATCTTCCTTAATTTCAATATCTTTAAAAACTTGTGCGGCATAGGATACATAAGATATTTCAATTGTATAGGTTCCTGGTTCAATCTTTAATTCGTAGTTGCCGTCAAAATCTGTTGTGGTTCCTATTGGCTTACCTTTAACTGCAACTGTTGCTCCTGGAAGGGTTTCGCCAGATTCACGGTCAAGTACTTTTCCTCTCAGAGTTCCTTTTTGACCGTATGTAAGTTGTATTGAAACAGATATTAATAATAAAACCAATAATATTTTTTTCATCATCCTTTTTTTTATTTTAAAACATATTAGCCGATAGCAGTTTACTATCAGCTAATATATTGAATATGAGAATTAAACTTTATTTAGCTATGTCTTTAAAAATGTTATTTTTAATAGTTATGTTTCCATCCTCAAATTGGTCCCAGCTACTATGCAGATCTTCGCGATATTCGATTTCAAGGCCTGTTTTAGTATTGTAGAAGATTGAATTTGCATAGACAGCTCCTGCATCATCTCTGAGGGTTATCAATTTGCCACCATGGCCTACGTATGTTGCATTGTAAATCTGAGGTTTGGAACGAGGTTCTTCACCTTCACCGTCTCCACCGCTGTCATGTTCACCTAAACGGTCACCGGTTCCTTCAGCCTGGATTGTAGCCCAAAACTGTCCTTTACCGGTAAATCCTTCATCGTAATCAAATGAGTCATCTCCGCAATAGGAAACCAATAAGTATTTTGTATTGGCTGTTCCGCCAAACCATTCTACGCCGTCATCAACATTAGCAATCACTTCAATGTTGTTAATCGTTGTGCCGTTTCCAACAGAACCAAGTGTGAAACCATTGATTTCATTTCCCTGGCCAATATCGGTTCCGCCATGACGTATGGAAATGTATTCAAAGACACCTGAGTTATGTTCTTCTTTATCACCACCGTAAGTTGCTGGATAATCTTCATCTTCAGGGATTCCTTCAATTCTGTAGTCATCATTAGGATTATTGTTTGTTGCTTCTCCCAATACAATAAGTCCACCCCATAAACCACTTACATTTTTATCGTATTCATCGCCTGTGTATGTGTCATCCTCACCAGTAAAAACAATTGGCATCTCTGGTGTACCTTCAGCCATTAATTTTCCATCTTTTGAAATGATGAGAGCTGAAGCATTTTCTCCCTGCCCTGGAAGTCCCTGGATCATAGTTCCTGGTTCGATAGTAAGTGTTGCTCCTTCAGTAACAAAAACAAATCCCTCCAATTTGTAAAGGGTCGATTTTTCCCATGTTTCATCGCTGGTTATTTTACCGGAAACAGTAACGGTATCGTTTGATTCATAAGTATAGCTGCCATTTTGATAATCTTCCATGTCGTAAGTTAATGTCCAGGAAGCCCAGTTAGAACCACCTGGTTCAAAAGCGCCCTGATATGAAACTTCTTCGATAAAATCGTCACCTGAAAGAGGTTCGCCATCTCCGGCTTCTCCTGAAGCAGGAATAATGGTATTAAGAATGTCACTGAAGTCAAGGCTGACTAAACCGGTTGAATCAACAATGTTGTTGTTATCATTAAAATGGTCTTTCAGTTGATCTTCGTAATCATCGGGAAGCGAACCATTGTCACCCTCAACATATGCAGTTAGGAGATTGAATGTTTCTTCTGTTTCATCTCCATTATCTGGTTCTGGGTCATCTTTGTCGTCTTCACATGCTGTGAAACTAATCATGCTTGCTAAAAGAATTACTGCTGTTAATTTGAAATAGTTTTTCATTTTTTTTACATTTTTGGTTTTAGAAAATTCAAATTTCTACTTGCAAATAAAATCTATATTAATGTTGAAGGTGTTACCAGTGAATTAATGTTGCATTAAATGTTTATTAAGGCAGGAAGATTTTTTAATACAGGATTAATTTCTAATTAACATTAACTTAGTACACTTTTAAGAAAAAATTACGAACTTTGGGTATAATAGAAATTTCAAAACAATGTAAATGGATACTTCCTTATATAAAATCTTAATTGTGGATGATGAACCTGATGTCCTTGAGTTTATTGAATATAATCTCACCAGGGAGGGTTACAAAGTATATACTACATCCAATGGCTCAGATGCTCTGAAAAAGGCCAAAGAAATACACCCGCATCTTATTTTGCTTGATGTGATGATGCCGGGGATGGATGGAATAGAGACATGCGAAGAATTAAGAAAACATCCGGATATGCAGGACACCATAATAGCTTTTTTGACAGCCAGAGGAGAAGATTATTCGCAAATTGCAGGTTTTGAAGCAGGGGGAGATGATTATATTACAAAACCAGTAAAACCTAAAGTTCTGTTAAGCAGAATTAAAGCTTTACTGAAAAGGTACCGGAGTGAAATTGATAATGAAAGCGGAAAATCATCAATTATTAAAACAAAGAATCTTACCATTGATAAAGAAAAATATATTGTCACAAAAGGGAAAGATGAATTAGTACTCCCCAAAAAAGAATTTGAATTATTGCTCCTGTTGATTTCAAAACCAGAAAAAGTGTTCACACGAGATGAAATATTTTACTCAATATGGGGTGATAATGTAGTAGTAGGTGATCGGACAATCGATGTCCATATTCGCAAATTAAGAGAGAAAATAGGGGGGGAACACATTAAAACCATTAAGGGTGTTGGTTATAAATATGTAGAATAATAAAAAAAACCGGCCCTGAATTTTGGAACATTCAAAAGGCCGGATTTTTTATCTAATCACCTAAGCTATTAATTACTTTCCTGGTTCGTAATAAAATCTCTTTGTGCTTTCAACAGATTACCTGTGTGAAGAGTGAAATTTTTCATTTCATTCAGCAGTTGTAAGTATAGAATACTGTTTTTAGTTCCAGAGGTTTTCTTTTTAATCCGTTTGATTTGATTTTTTCTGCTTTCATCAATTGTCTGTAATACTTTTTGCTGTTGATCCAGCACCAGTTCCTTTATTTCCTCAAAAGCATTGTTTTCAATAATGTGCATAGTATTTGTAAACAGCAAGGTCATTTCTTTTTTAATCTCCTTCAGCTCATCTATTTGTTCTTTAGTGAGTCCTCTGTGCTGGTTGGCTACATGGTCATAGCTAGGCCCGGCAATAAAGGACAAGGCGTGTGCCATTTCCCTGAGATAATCAGTCACCTGAACATAATAGTGTCCTGTTTCTATCTCATCTTCTTCCAGTTTGACTAGTGTGTGATGCACATTATTTTTAATGGTTTTAGCATCATAATTTAATTGTTCAACCTTTTTGTTTATATTTCTCAGTCTCTTCCTGTCTTCTTCAGAAACACCTATTATAGTTTCATTAAATATATTTATAACAGTCTCTAGCATATTATTTATTTCATTGCTGCATTTTTTCATTATATTATCACCTTCAATGTCCTCTGCTGCAATGTCTTCAAATTCTTTTACTTTTCCTTCTCTCTTTTTATGTATCGAATGTGTTCTGATTAAGAAGGCAACAGCTATAATTAGTACAATAATAATTCCTATCGGACCACCGTGAGTAATAATATTTGCCACTACGAATGCGGCTGTAAATGCGATTAAAGCAGTCAAAAACCATCCACCGATAACTGTAAAAACTCCGGTAATTCTGTACACCGCACTTTCTCTGCCCCATGCTCGGTCAGAGAGAGATGTTCCCATCGCAACCATAAAAGTTACATAGGTTGTTGAGAGGGGCAGTTTTAATGAAGTTGCAAAAGAAATAAGTATGCTGGCAACCGTGAGATTTACGGATGCGCGTACAAGATCGAAATATGCTTTATCGTCTTTTTTTGCGTTAGGTTCAATTTTTTCTATGTTTGGCTCGAACCTTTTGTTAACTTTGTTTCGTATTGGTCTGGGAATAAATTTATTAATAGTTTCATTGATTTCCAGTGCTTGTCTTACGATTACCCTTGCAAAACCTGTAGATCCAAATCGTTCATAACCTTCTCCCTGCCGACTAAGATTAATTTCTGTTTTTGTAACAGAACGGGCTTTCCTTGAAAAATACAGGGTAATAACCATAATAACACCCGCTATAAGCAACAGATAAGTGTTTGTTTTCACACTTCCGGTCAGACCTTCCATTAGAAAGTTATCAGGAGATGCCCCTGGTGTAGCAATAAAATCCTGGTAGGACTTAAGTCCTGCAACAGGCACTCCAATAAAGTTGACCAGGTCATTACCTGCAAATGCCATAGCCAATGCGAAAGTTCCCACTAATACAATTCCTCTGAATACATTAATCTTGAATGCAAAATACAATAGTTGCAGAATTACGGTCCAGCCAATAAAGCTTGCCAATAATATTAGCTGTGTGTTTTCTTGTATCCATTGCATATTACTCTCTGTCATTAAAGCAGACCCTTTGGCTCCTTTAATAACAATAAAATAAGTAATAGCAGTAATTGCAATTCCTCCCCAGATTGATCCAAAATATTTCAGATATTTCATGTAGTTATACGAGAATACAATCCGAACCAGGTATTGCACAATTGAGCCAACAATAAATGCAATTATCACAGAAAGTAATATCCCTGAAATTATCCCCAGGGCGCTGGCTGAATTGATGTATTCACCAAGTGTGCCGGCTGTTTCCATATCTGACCCTAATTTGATCAGTGAAACAGCAACTGCAGCACCTAAAATTTCAAATACAATGGAAACTGTTGTTGAGGTAGGTAAGGCAAGTGTATTAAATAAGTCTAGTAACAAAATGTCAGTAAGCATCACCGCGAGAAAAATCATCATTATTTCTGAAAAATAAAAATACTCCGGGTGGAAAATTCCTTTTCTGGCAACCTCCATCATTCCGCTTGAAAAGGTTGTTCCAATGATAATCCCAGCACTGGCTATAATCATAATAATATAACGTGGTGCTGCATTTGAACCAATTGCAGAATTTAAAAAGTTTACAGCATCGTTACTAACTCCGACAATTAGATCTGAAACAGCAAGTGCAAACAGTATTACAATGATGATTAAGTAAATATTTTCCATAACTTATTAATATTGTATTTTAAATTCCGGTAAAATTAGATACTATGAACGAATAAGAAATAAATCCAATGTTAAATTTTTGTTAAATAATAAAAGGATTTTAATATCTTTGAAATAATTTATTCTAAACCTCTTTATAGTTATTAGATAATATTAAGCGTATGAGTCAGGAAAAGAATATTATTAACTATCACGGATTCCTCAACCGTGATGTAGTTGATAATATTTTATATGAGCTTAAGACCAAACTTAAGTTAATGGATATGAAATTATTAGTTAGAAAACGGGTTTATTCCGCTTCAGTGGAATGCCTGGATAATATATACAAACATGCTTATTACAAGAACAATTCACTTGAGATTGATAAAAAACATTTACCATTGTTCATTGTAAAAAAAACAGAATCAGGATATATTGTAGAATCAGGTAATTTGGTATTGAAAGAAGAGGGAGAAACATTAAAAAGCAAGCTAGATGAATTAAATAATCTTGAGGAAGATGGAGTTAATGAGCTTTATAAAAAAACCATTTTGAAAAGTGCCGGTTTATCTGATAAAGGAGGGGCAGGACTGGGATTGATTGTTATTGCTAAAACAACGGCATATAAGTTAAATTATAGTATCAGACCAGTAAATGATAACTATTCCTATTTTAGATTAAAAATTAATATAAATTAAGTTACGAAATAAAACAAGAAATATGAAGGAAATAAAAATACCAGCTACGGATAAGTCTCCGAGGGTTTTATTTGACCCCCAGAACAAGATTTTTGAATTAGAAGGTAATTCAAGGCCTGAAAATGTTCGTGATTTTTATAAACCTATTATTGATAGTTTAACGAAATTTTTCAATCATCTACTTGAGAATGGAACAGATGAAATGCCTGTGAAATTTGTTTATAAGCTTGACTATTTCAATTCATCCTCAGCCAAGTTTATTTCTGATATTTTTTTCCTTGTTGGTAATTACTCGAAAAAAGGTGTTCCGGTAAAGATATATTGGTATTTTGATGAGGGAGATGAAGATATGATGGAAGTAGGAGAGGATTTTTCTGATATGATTGATGTTCCTTTTCAAATGGTTATGATTAGCCAGTAAAATAACAAAAGGCTGTCCTTTAATACATACCGGGACAGCCTTGAGTCCAAATTGTACAATTTTAATCCAGCTTGATAAATTCTGCCCCTGCAGATTTCATCTCTTGAACTGCTTTATCTACGGAGCTATCTATATCGATTCCTTTAATAGCGTTCTCAATGACATACACTTTGAATCCCTCCTTACATCCATCAATAACTGACCATTTTACACAAAAATCTGTTGCAAGCCCACCAACATAAAGTGTGTCAATTCCCCGGTCTTTGAGGTATCCGGTTAGTCCTGTTTTGGTTTTAAAATCATTTTCATAAAATGCGGAATAGGAATCTATATGTTTTCTAAAACCTTTCCGGATTACAGCTTGCGTTTTGATTGTTTTTAATTCTTTGTGAAATTCAGCTCCTGGTGTATTCTGCACACAATGATCAGGCCACAGTACTTGTTCGCCATATTCCAGTTTGGTGGTCTGGAAAGGCTCTTTGTTGCTATAACTTGATGCAAATGAATAATGACCTGTTGGATGCCAATCCTGTGTTTGTATAACTATATCGAAATTGTCTGCAAGTTTGTTTAATACGGGAATCACTTTATCACCCTCTGGCACTTCCAGGGCTCCACCCGGACAAAAGTCATTCTGGACATCTATGATTAATAACGCTTTCATAATTACCTCCTTTTATCAATCTTTTTTATTTTGCATTTCAAGGACCAAACTATTTCTTAAAGTGTTGAGTTTCTCTGAAAGTCCTACTTTATATATATGAGGTTTTTCAAACCTATGGTGTTCATCAGGAAGTTTTTGTAGTCTTTTAATTCTATAATTCTTTATTTCTTCAATGCTATTTATGGAATTTACTACTTCACCTTTATCCATCGCAAGACTCAGCAAAGATTCATATTGTTTTCCCTGCAGATTACATTTTTTCCCTTTTTCATAGGGGTGATGCATTTCCTTGATGTCATTTTCTCCCTCCATTACAATGCAATCAGCATAAAAATATCCTTCATTATCGTAATATCTGTAAATTTCTTTTTTGCCAGGAATGGTTATTTTTTCAAATGTATCAGAAAGCTTGAGTGTAGGTTTTTTATCAATCATAGCTAATTTATATACACCATCTAAAGCTCCATTACTTTTTCCTGTGACGAGCTCTGTTCCCACACCAAATCCATCAATTGGTGCTCCCTGGAACAATAAACTACGGATTACATACTCATTCAGTTGGTTTGAAGCTAAAATCTTTGTATTTGTTAATCCTGCCTCATCAAGCATTTTTCTTGCTTTTTTACTTAAATATGCCAGGTCTCCGCTGTCGAGTCGAATAGCCTTAAGCTCATGTCCTTTTTCTTTTAGCTCATTGGCTACTTTTATTGCATTTGGGATTCCACTCCTAATCGTATCGTAAGTGTCGACTAGTAAGATGGATTTATCCGGGTAATTTTCAGCATATTTTCTGAAAGCAGTCAGTTCATCTTCAAAGCTTTGTATCCAGGAATGTGCCTGCGTTCCACTAACAGCAATATCATATAATAATCCTGCTAATACGTTGGATGTGGAGTCTACGCCACCTATTAATGCAGCCCGGCTGGCTTGCAAACCGCCTAAGCCTTGGGCTCTGCGGAGGCCAAAATCACTTACCATCCGATTGCCTGCAACTTGTCTGATTCTAGTTGCTTTGGTTGCTATCAGAGATTCAAAATTCAGGTAATTCAACAGGATAGTTTCAATTAACTGACACTCTATGATGTTTCCTTCTACCCTTAAAACCGGGGAGGCAGGAAAAACTATTTCTCCTTCCCTAACACTTTTGATGGTACCTGAAAATTTAAAATTTTCAAGATATTTTAAAAAATCGGGATGAAAACCATTTTGTTCGAGGTATTCAAGATCTTTTTGGGAGTATACAAAATTTTTCAGTGATTCCAGGAGGTCTGCAAGACCTGCAAAAACAACATATCCTCCTTTAAACGGATTTTTGCGAAAGTTATAGTCAAACACAACTTTCTTTTCTTTCATGCCTGCCTTAAAATAACCCTGGGCCATTGTTAATTCATAAAAATCCGTATAAAGACCGTTGTGATTGTTCAAAATATCCATTGATTATTCAGTTTTACTAATTATTACATTAGAAATATTCTATTGTTCAACTCGAATTTACATAAAATAGGGGAT
>JBKGZD010000073.1:0-12386 GCA_046545795.1 Bacteroidales bacterium
TGATAACAAAGCAGTGTCAAAAAATTGCATAAAGAACTCATAAAATATTTCGAGCGAGGCTGCCTAAAAAGTCTTTAATAAAAGCTTTGATGAAAATCAGGTTTTGCCCCAACCCTAAAGGGAGCCCTGATTTTCAGCAACTTCACCCTATAGGGCAAGGGGTAAAAAGTTGCTGAAAATCTAATATAATTACTTTTTAGACAGCTTCGCCAACCTTTTTAATTTCTAATCTTTTCTTATAATATTAAACATGCGATCCCATCTAATCTTATCCAGGAACCCGCCTTCTCTGTCCATTGAAAGCCAGATAAAAACAGCCTTGCCCACTACATGGTCTTCAGGAACAAAACCCCAGAAACGTGAATCCGCAGAATTATGCCTGTTGTCCCCCATCATGAAATAATAATCCATCTGAAAAGTATATTCCTCGGCTTCTTCACCGTTTATAAATATCGTGCTGTCTTTTACGTTTAGCTCATTACCCTCGTGGGTACGAATAATTCTTTCAAAAAGAGGTAAATTCTTCAGTGTTAAATCAATCGTTTCTCCTTTTTCCGGAATATATAAAGGCCCGAAATTATCTTCAGTCCATTGATAATTCGTATCGACCGGGAAAATATCATATTTAACGGACTCAGGGTTCGTATTTTCATATTTTTTTACGCTAGTGACATTTGAGAAATTCCTGATTTTCTCATAATTCTCCCTGGTAAGTGGCATATTGTAAAGTGATGCAGAAGGATTATAGCTTCTGTCAGTCCTAGAAACACCCATTTTATCAAGATGAACAGCATTAATTTTCGAACCATCAGTCTTCACCTGGTAGTTATACTGCATGTCTTCAAAATGGGGTTGCTTTTCATTGTTTATAAACACCTGTCCACTTTTAATTTTCAGACTATCCCCTGGTAAAGCCACACAACGTTTGACATAATTGGTTCTTTTATCTACCGGTCGGGTCGTTATATTATAGTGTTTCTTAATATATTCCCTGGAATATTTTAGGTAATCATCAAATGATTTAGCATTATTCCCATTCCTTATATCCCTTTTTCTCAATTCATTCGCATATCTCCGCTTAATGGCATGGTAGTTCTGGTCCTGCATTTCCCATATTGCAGTATCTCCAGCTGGAAAATTGAATACCACAATATCATTTCTTTCAACATCGCCAAAACCATTTAGCCTGTTATAGGGCCACTTGACCCATTCTGTATAGGATTTAACATTTGAAGTAAGAGGCAGGGTGTTGTGTGCAAAAGGGAATGAAATTGGTGTATTTGGCATTTTTGGACCATAGCTTACTTTGCTTACAAATAAATAATCGCCTATCATCAGCGTCTTTTCCATTGAAGATGTAGGTATGGTATAAGCTTCAATGATAAATAACCTGATAAGTGAAGCAGCGATAACTGCAAAGATAAGGGCATCGACCCATTCAATCAGTTTACTTGGCTTTTCACCCCGTTTTTTCCAGAAAGTCCAGTTCACCTTTTTTGTAATATATATATCAAAAATAACTGGGATTCCTAAAAGAAACCATGGATTTTCTATCCATATAACCCACAATATATAAATTGCAGAAACAAGGCCAAATTTGAAATATTTGTTTTTAAGAAAAGATTTGATGTCCATTATAAGTTTGTTTTAAATTATTCTAAAATCTAACTGCGTTTATTGCTGATATTTAATATATAGTTTCGATACTAAGTAAATTCCGTAATTAAAATTTTCCTGCCTCATTAAACTTCAAGTAAATCCTCCATCGAATATATGCCTGTTTTTCCTTTCATAAATTCAGCAGCCATAACTGCTCCTAATGCAAAACCTTCACGGCTCTTAGCTGAATGCTTAATTTCAATTTCATCAAACTCCGAATTATATTTTACTTTGTGAATACCAGGAACTTCATCTTCTCTTATAGATTTTACGGGTAATTCCTGGTCATTGTCAGACTTTTCTTTCACCCATTTGCTTTTCCTACTGATTTCCTGGATTATGCTTTCAGCAAGCTTTACAGCCGTTCCACTTGGAGCATCTAATTTATGCTTATGATGAGTTTCTTCAATCTCTAAATCGTAATTAGGATATTTATCCATTATTTTAGCTAAATGAGCATTAATTTTAAAGAAAAGGTTTACACCAATGCTAAAATTAGATGCATGGAAAAATCCCTTTGCATTTTCCAGACAATGTCTTCGTACATCTATAAACTTATCTAGCCATCCAGTTGTACCAGATACAACAGGGATATCAGCCTCAAAACATTTCATGATATTGTCATATGCTGCATCAGGTTGAGTAAATTCAATAGCTACATCCCCTTTTTTAAGATTTTCCAGGGTAAAATCGTCCGGATTGTCTTTATCAATAAGCAAAGCAATCTCATGACCCCGCTTTTCAGCGACTCTTTTTATTTCCTGGCCCATCCGGCCATAACCTATAATGATGAATTTTAAGGTGTTCATTGGCTTGTTATTTTAGATTGTAATCACAACTGTATATTGACAAAAAGTATATTATTCTATAAACAGCTATCTTGTTTGTGGTTTGCTGTTTCGACATATTCCTTAAATGGTATCATACTGATAAGTATATTATCACAAGCATCGTTTGAAGTATTTACCTACAGTTGTTTATAATACAAATATGGTTTTCAGAACTTTACGTAAACAAACCAGCTCCAGCAATATCTGATTTGAAGGCATGCTAATATAATAATAATTCATAAGAATATAGTGTTAAAAAAACAAATATTACATAGATGCTTAGTCAGATATCCGGGACTGTTGCTCATTAAAATATCGATATGACAAAAATTAATCGTAAAAACAGAAATTCTTGTAATTAAAAAAAGGGAAAGCTAATTAAACTTTCCCTTCTAATATTTATTTCTTTAAAATCTTAAGCCTTAACTTCATCAACCACGGCTTTAAAAGCCTCTGGGTGATTCATAGCCAAATCAGCCAAAACTTTTCTGTTAAGGTCAATTTCTTTTGTTTTCAATTTACCCATAAATTCTGAGTAGGACATTCCGTGTTGTCTTACACCTGCATTAATTCTCTGGATCCAAAGTTTACGGAAATTTCCTTTTTTCTTTTTTCTGTCCCTGTATGAATATAACAGACCTTTTTCTACCGCATTCTTAGCTACTGTGTAAACATTTTTCCTTGCTCCGAAATAGCCTTTTGCTTGTTTAAGAATCTTTTTTCTTCTCTTTCTTGAGGCTACTGAATTTGTTGCTCTTGGCATAGTTTTAATTTTTTTGAATACTGAGCGGTCTTTTATGAAAGACTCTTTCTGCTACAGCACTCTGTTAAACATTAATTTTAATAAATTACTTAAAGCCCAGTAATTCTTTGATATTATTTCTGTCGGTTGGATGAACCTCTGCATAATATCCAAGATTACGCTTTTGTTTTTTTGTTTTCTTCCTTAATAAGTGACTTTTATACGGGCGCTTCCTTCTTAATTTCCCGGAACCTGTAACTGAAAATCTTTTTTTGGCTCCTGGGTTCGTTCTTAGTTTTGGCATAATTCTCGATTTTTATTTTGCTTATTATAATCCTTTTAATTTTTCTTCTTAACTGCTTTCGGTGCAATAAACATTGTCATCCTTTTTCCTTCTAATTTCGGCATCTTTTCAACAGTTCCGTATTCTTCCAGGTCACGGGCCAATCGTAGTAACAATATTTCCCCCTGTTCTTTAAAAACTATTGAGCGTCCTTTGAAGAAAACAAAAGCTTTCACCTTTGCGCCATCTTCCAGGAACTTTTTAGCATGATTAAGTTTAAAGTTATAATCATGCTCATCTGTATTTGGCCCAAATCGGATCTCTTTAAGTACAACTTTCGAACTTTTCGCCTTTAATTCTTTTTGTTTCTTTTTTTGTTGATAAAGAAATTTCTGATAATCAATTATCTTACACACTGGTGGATCTGCTTTTGGTGAAACTTCCACCAAATCAAGATTTTGTTCATCAGCCATTTTAATGGCCTCTTCCAGGGAATATATACCTGGATTATCAACATTATCTCCAACAACTCTTACTTCTCTCGCTCTTATACGATCGTTGATCCTATAAAAGAGTTGCTGATTCTGGTTTTTTGTTCTTTTTTTTGCTATACTTCAGTCCTCCTTTTATTTTTGTTTGGTTTGCAAATATATAAAATTATTGATTTATAGTGTCAAGTTGCTTCTTAATTTCTTTATCAATAAATTCTTTGAAATCATCCAAAGAAACGGAACCTTGATCGCCTTCCCCTTGTTTTCTTACAGAAACTTTTTCAGCCTCCATTTCTTTTTCGCCTACAATCAGCAAATAAGGAATTTTTTTCAATTCATTATCACGGATTTTTCTTCCTATTTTTTCATTTCTCAAATCGACGATACTGCGAATATCGTAATTATTAAGGAAATTTGAAACTTTTTGGGCATAATCATTAAATTTATCACTTATAGGCAATACCACAACCTGCTCAGGTGTCAACCATAATGGAAATTTTCCTGCAGTATGTTCTATAAGTACAGCTACAAATCGTTCCATAGAACCGAATGGAGCTCTGTGAATCATTACGGGTCTGTGTTTTTGATTATCGGCACCAACATATTCAAGGTCAAAACGCTCTGGAAGGTTATAATCGACCTGGATAGTTCCGAGTTGCCATTCCCTGTTCAGGACGTCTTTAACCATAAAGTCAAGTTTTGGTCCGTAGAATGCAGCTTCGCCATATTCCACTTTTATATCAAGTCCTTTTTCTTTAACTGCCTCGAGGATAGCCTTTTCAGATTTCTCCCAGTTTTCGTCACTGCCAATATAGTCTTCTTTCCGTTCAGGGTCTCTTAAAGATGCTTGAACTGTATAATTTTCAAATTGTAATGCGTTAAAAATTTTCAGAATAATATCGATTACTTTTATGAATTCTTCTTTCAACTGATCCGGTCGGCAAAATATATGAGCATCATCTTGTGTAAACCCCCTCACTCGAGTTAACCCGTGTAATTCGCCGCTTTGTTCATACCTGTATACTGTTCCAAATTCAGCATAACGAATTGGTAGATCTTTATAAGAAAATTGATAATGCTTATATATCTCACAGTGATGTGGACAATTCATTGGTTTTAGTAAAAACTCTTCTCCTTCTGCCGGAGTATTAATGGGTTGAAATGAATCATGTCCGTATTTTTCATAATGACCTGAAGTTACATAAAGCTCTTTTTGTCCAATATGTGGAGAAAGAACCTGCTGATATCCATATTCTTTTTGTATTTTTTTCAGGAAATTCTCAAGTCGTTCACGTAGCTGAGCTCCTTTTGGCAGCCATAGAGGTAACCCCTGTCCTACTTTTTGTGAAAAAGCGAAGAGTTCAAGCTCTTTACCAAGCTTTCTATGGTCTCTCTTCTTAGCCTCTTCAAGCATCTCCAGGTATTCATCAAGCATTTTCTGTTTAGGAAATGTTATCCCATAAATCCTGGTTAATTGTTTGTTTTGCTCGTTTCCTCGCCAGTAAGCACCTGCAACAGATAACAATTTTATAGCTTTTATATAGCCTGTATGTGGTAAATGTGGTCCCCGGCACAAGTCTGTAAAATCACCATTCTTGTAAAATGAAATGGTTCCATCTTCCAATTCCTTGATGAGCTCAACTTTATATTCATCACCTTTATCCTTGTAATATTTAAGAGCACGTTCTTTAGGAACTTCTTCCCTCTCAAATTCTTGTTTCTGACTTGCCAGCTCTTTCATTTTTTTCTCTACTTTGGGCAAATCAGCATCTGTTATGGTTTTACCCCCAGGATCAACATCATAGTAAAACCCATATTCAATACTCGGACCAATACCAAACTTAATTCCCGGATACAATTCTTCCAGAGCTTCAGCCATAAGATGTGCTGATGAATGCCAAAATGCATGTTTCCCTTCTTCGTCCTCCCACTTATGCAATTTAATCCTGGCATCCTTATGAATTGGTCTGTGTATATCCCATAACTCATCATCCACTGAAACAGAAAGAACTTCCTTAGCTAATCTCGGACTAATAGCTTTGGCTATATCCAATCCTGTTACTCCTTCTTCAAACTCCATGACAGAGTTATCCGGTAAAGTTATTTTTATCATAGTTCTAAATTAATTCTGTTATAAAAATCAAAATCTGCAAATTTAATCATAAATTTTCAGTTCGCAATTGAAGCCGGATAAATCCTCATGTTATTAATCTACAGATAACTTTATTCCACAAATTTATAGGTTAAACGCTTCTTTATTGACTGAATCAATTTTTTAATACAACATTTATCAAAGGTTTGTTCATTAATTCGGCAAACATAATTAAACCTGAGTCCGAACTAAAACAAACAGGTATTTCTGCTGATTATGACGAACTCACGTCAATTAAAGCAATTTTCGTGTTGCATTTTCCAATTGATTTGTATCAAATTCTACCAGTGCAAGTTTATTTTCATGATATGCAGCGCTAAAAGAATAAGTTCTACCTGTTATTTCTTTCCAGCTTCCTGTAATAGAAGATGATTCATGAATATGACCATGTAATGATAAGAAAGGTTGTTCTTCTTGTATAAACCTTTGAATGGCAATACTGCCTACATGGACATCCAGAGGAACAGAATCAATCATTTTCCCATCAAGAGCTGCTCTGTCAAGGTTTGTTTTGTAAGGAGGTGAATGAAATAAAAAAATGGTATTTCTAACATCAATGTTTAAGGCAAGTCTTTCCAAATCTTGTTTTATATTATCGTATTCTGTATCATAATCAGGTTTCACTGTCCTTAAACCCTCAAAAGGATGGGAACAACCAGGGTCAACAAACCTGGATACATCATACTTTTCCCAGTCTTTCAGTCCAAATGGTGTAGGCGGCACATAAGAATATCCCACAATATTATAATTTGAAAATTTCACTGTGCACTCATTAATATAATACCATAACTTGTGTTTATCCTGAATATCTTTTAGTTTATGTTCGTTTATTTTGGGATCATCATTACCAAGTATAATAAATACATTTGGGTAATCTTCTTTAAGAGTATTTTTGAGCTCTGAGAATCTGTCAAATAAATAATCATTGATAAAATCTTCTTCGCCTGTGCCTTCCAGATATCCGTGCGCGAGAAGATCACCTCCAAAAAATAACGTTTCTGGTGGTTTTCGTAATATCTGCTTAAAAAGCTTTTCATATAATTCTTTTTTCCCATGTAAATCGGAAACAAAATAACAGAACATATTATTCACCTCTTTTCTTTAAAAGTCTTGCTGAATTGTTGGGATTGTTTATCATTGCAGCAAAACTATTTGCATTGTTATTAATTTCTTGTGTGGTAACTATATGAAGGTCAATAATACCATCGTCCATTTGCATTCCTGTTTTATCATAGTTCAACTTAGCCAATGCCTTGCTCCAACCATTCATATATTCTTGCAACAATAATTTTTGTTCTTTACTGCCTCTGAAATGAATCAATAAATCAAGATCACTTTTAGGACCGGCCTTGCCTTCTTTAACGCTACCTAAAACATATATAGCTATGATGCCGTAGTATTCAAAATCGGTTACTTCAGCAATATACTCCGCCATTTCAAGGCGCCATTTCCAATGCTCCTGCGTACGGGACTCTAACAAAGCACCATCATTATAATTCATGTCTTCCTGGGTATGCAAAAAATTGAGGGTTTGCTTTATTTTCCTGTTAAAAACATACTGAGAAAGTTGCTGTGCTATAGCATTTAAAAGCTGTTGTTCCTCAGCAAGGAATAAAGTAAATTTATCATTGCTCAAATTTTCTTTATAAAAAACAGTAATCTCCCCAACTTTATTTCCTTCTACGAAGATACCTGCTTTTTGCATCCATTTGGTTCTGAAAAAGCCGGGGGTGGTTACCACAATATTCTCACATTCAATCATTGCCATACATATACCAGGGAATTGCCATCCATCAGGAATTTTAGAAACAACTTGTCTTAGAATATTATCAAGTGGAGACTCTTCATCTTTTAAGATTTCATGAATCTTATACAAACAATTAAGCTCCTTTTCTCTTTCCCTGAGATTATCCAATACCTGACTATTCATCTATTAAATAAATATTGATTATGAATCTATCATTTCACTTAACTCAAACCAACGTTCTGTTTTTTCATCAAGCATTTTTATTAATTCCCCTATACGGTTTGACTTCTCTACCATTTCATCATTATCCATTTCTCGATTACCTAACTCGTCTTCTAAATGCTTCTTTTCATTTTCCAGTTCTTCAATCTCCTGTCCTAATTGTTCAAATTCCTTTTTTACATTATAAGAAACGGATTTCTTTTGCTTTTCTTTCTTAGTTTTAGGCTGTTTTTTTGTTTTTTTCTTTTCTTTCACCAGTGAATCTTTTACCGAATCTCTATATTGACTATAGTTGCCCGGGAAATTCTTGATTTTTCCGGCATCCTGAAAAACAAACAAATGGTCTACAATATTATCCAGGAAATATCGGTCATGGCTAACAATTACAACACATCCATTAAAACTTGCCAAATATTCTTCAAGCACCCCCAGTGTCATAATATCCAAATCGTTCGTTGGCTCATCTAAAATTAAAAAATTCGGTTTTTTCATTAAAACCGTAAGAAGGTAAAGTCTCCTTTTTTCACCCCCACTCAATTTTGCAACTTTTACATACTGCATTTTATCGTTAAAAAGAAAATATCTCAAAAACTGTTTAGCAGTGAAAACTCTTCCATCACCCATATCGATGCGATCTGCGATTTCCTGCACAGTATCAATAACGCGTTGCTCTTCGTCAAATTGAATACCTTCCTGTTTATAATATCCTATTTTAAGGGTTTCACCTATGTCAATCATCCCGGAATCCGGCTTGTCCAACCCAGCCAGTATATTCAATAATGTTGTTTTTCCACAACCATTAGGTCCCACTATTCCAACCTTTTCAAATCTTGAAAAATTGTAGGTGAAGTCTTTCACAAACAAATTTTCTCCAAAAGATTTTTGCAAATTTTTAATGTTTATAATCTTTTTGCCGAGCCTGGTTGCTTCTACATCAAGGTTTAATCTTTCATCATTTCTTGTCTGAGATGCTTTATCTTTTAACTCATGGTATTTATCAATCCGGTACTTAGCTTTTGTACCCCTGGCTTTGGGCATCCGTTTCACCCAATCCTCTTCTTTGCGTAAAAGGTTTTTTGCCTTTTCAACTTCAGCTTCCTGGTTATTAATACGTTCCTCCCTCTTCTGAATAAAATAAGAGTAATTCCCTTTATACCTGAATATTTCGCCTTCGTCGAATTCTATAATGTCATTACACACTCTGTCAAGAAAATAGCGGTCGTGGGTTACCATTAAAAGTGTAGAAGCAGATTTCTTGAGATAATCTTCAAGCCATTCAATCATATGTAAATCAAGATGATTAGTAGGTTCATCAAGTATCAGGAAGTCAGGTTCGCTTATTAGAACAGCTGCAAGAGCAACTCGTTTAGCTTCGCCTCCGGATAATGTTTCAATCTTCTGCTTGTAGTTTGTGATATTGAGTTTTGTGAGTATCTGTTTAATTTTCACCTCAAAATCCCATGCTTTTAAATTTTCCATTAACTCCAATGCCTCATTAAAATTGGAGGATTCAGGATGCTTCATTGCTTCTTCATATTGACGGACGGCCTGCAATACTTCATCAGAAGTATTAAAAATAAAATCAAAAACCGTTAAATCCGGATTCATTGCTGGTTCCTGTGCCAGGTATCCCACTTTAATATCATTCCTGAAGATTACTTCACCAACATCCGGGGTCTCACTGCCAGCTATTATGTTTAATAATGTAGTTTTACCTGTCCCGTTTTTTGCAATTAAGGCTACTTTTTCATCCTTTGCTATTCCAAATGAAATATTCTTAAACAATGTTAAATCACCATATGACTTTGTAATATTTTCAACTTGTAGATAACTAATCATTAATCCCCCTAATTTTTTGACAATAAATCGCTTATACCTATATACCTTTACAATATTTCATTTAATTGAGCAAAAATATAAAATATTTAAACGATACTTCTATTACATTCGTCTTCTTTAATTATTTTTACAGTATCATTATTAATTAAATAGAAAACAGCAAAACTTAAGTACACAATGCTGCATGATAAATTTATTACATTTCTTCTTTCTTTTCTGCTATCATCAGGTACTGTAGCACTATCTCAAACAAAAAAGCCTGTAGAGGAAGAAATAAACACATTGTTCAACCAGGAGCAAACTGAAAAAGCCAAACACAAGATTGACAGCATTAAAAAATTACCGTACTTCAAAAATAATGATACCCTGCAGGCAGAATTATATCGTTTTACAAGCCAATATTACCGCCATAAAAATAAGATTGATTCCGCGATTAAGTACAGGGAGAAAGCCTGGGCAATATTACAGAATGACAATTTTGATAAACACTTTATAGATTATTTACCTACCCTTGCCTATTATCATTGGGAAGCCGGAAGCTATAGTAATGCACTCGAGCTCATCCAGGAAGCAAAAAGAGATATAAACAAAACCGACTCAGTTCATCAC
Organism: Bacteroidales bacterium; assembly: GCA_046545795.1. Lineage (GTDB taxonomy): Bacteria > Bacteroidota > Bacteroidia > Bacteroidales > UBA12077 > JAGXLC01. The sequence continues at coordinate 10,575 of JBKGZD010000073.1, forward strand.
AGCAGAGTCTATAATATTCTTGGACTGACTTACCTGGAGTTAAGAAACTTTGAAAAAGCTGAGGAAAACTTTTTCAATGCTATCGAATTAGCAAAAAAGTATTCAAATGAAAGATATTTAGGAGTAATTTATGCCAATACAGGAAGGCTGTACTACAGGAAAGGAGAATGTAAAAAAGCGATTAAATATTACGGTAAAGGAAGTAGTCTGGAAATGAAAAGTGATGATTATAAAGCCGCAGGTAGGTCTTATGCAGACATTGGTAATATATACATCAATTTAGAAAATTATGAAAAAGCCAGGACCAAACTGGATACTGCTCTGAAATTTAACAAAAGGTCTAAGGACCAATTAGGTTACTGCAGAACATATCTTGCATTAGGAAGGTTATCACAGAAGCAGGAACAATATAACGATGCGGAAGAATATTTTCTTAAAGTTATCAAATATGCAAAGGAGAAGACGGCTAAAAAAGAGCTCATGGAAGGGTACTATGGAATTCATCAAACATACAAACAAAAGGAAAATTACAAAGAAGCATTAACATATTTAAATGATTACTTAGAACTATACAAAGATTTATACAGCGTAAAAGAAATAATTGAAGTAGAAAACCTGCAACATAAGCTCAACCTGCAAAAAGAACAAAACGAAAATCAGCAGGAACAACTAAAAAAACAAAAAACCATCAACAGACTGATGATAGCCGTTATCATTCTTGTTGGTATTACATCTTTCACACTCTTAATATTACTGATACGAAGCAGAAAAAACCGCAAAGCACTCCGGGCAAAAAATCAGGACATACAAAAGCAAAAATCAAACCTGGAGCAAATGAACCTGCAGCTTAAACAAGCTAAAGAACAGGCCGAAAATTCAGAAGCCTTGAAAAATCAATTTTTAAGGAATATTTCTCATGAAATACGGACACCCCTCAACGGAATTGTAGGTTTTAGTTCAATTCTTGCTCAATCAGATATAACTGATGAAGAAAAAAAACAATATCAACAGATTATTGAGCAAAACGCTAAAACCCTTTTGACAACAATTGGCGACATTATCGATATTGCCAAAATAAAGACCAACCAAATACATGTTTTTAAAGAAGAATTCGATATTAATGCCCTTCTCCAGGAAATAAAAAAATTATTCCAATTTGAAGCTGTCAATCAAAATAAAAGCGATATCAATATTTTTACTGAACCTGGTTCAGACAATAAACAAATCATATACACTGATGAAGGCAAGTTACGCAAAATATTGCTTGTGCTGTGCAATAATGCATTGAAGTTTACTAAAGAAGGATACATTAAATTCGGGTACAAAACAGAAAATTCTCATATACTTTTTTTCGTAGAGGATAGTGGCATCGGAATATCTGAAGAAAATCAGAAGCTTATTTTCGAAAGTTTCAGCCAGGTTGAAAAAGGTTTAAGCCGCAATTATGATGGGATTGGAGTAGGACTCACCATTGCCAGGGCATTTGTTGAAATCTTAAACGGCAAGCTTTGGTTCGAATCAGAGATAAATCAAGGAACAAAATTTTATTTCCGTATTCCCATAGAGAAACAACCTTCCAAACCTGGCAGGGCTTGAACATTTATAGCTCACAATATAACGAATAAAACCTGACTCCGAGGAGTCGAAAACCTTGGCAGATGATGAAAAACAGTCTATATAGTTGGATGACGGATACCTGATGCCGGAGTGTGGATTTTGAGATAGCCGATATTTCAATCAAACATCAAACATCAAACATCAAACATCTAATATCTATCCGTATCCCAATTTATATAAATCATAAACAAAAGC
>JBKGZD010000074.1:0-12127 GCA_046545795.1 Bacteroidales bacterium
CCGGAGTCGCGTTCTATTCGTTATATTGTGAGCTATAAATGTTCAACCCTCCGGGTTTGGTAGGTTGTTTTTATTTTCCGGCATAACAATTTCCACTCAAGAACAGGCAGTTCTTTATGTCCATGTAGCAAGTATCGTTTTTTTTGCGATTACTTTATCCTTTAATTTCACTTTAATTTTTACATCTACAGGCAAAAATATATCTACCCTGGAACCGAACTTTATAATTCCAACCTGGTCAGACTGGTTTACCCTTTTATTCTTTTCTGCATAAGTAATAATTCTTCTTGCTGCCGCACCTGCTATTTGCCTCACCATAATTGCCTGGTTTTCATTTTTGCGGATAGCTACACTTGCACGTTCATTTTCCAGCGATGATTTAGGATGTTTAGCAAGTCTGAATTTCCCCTGATGATGTTTGTAATATTCAATCGTACCCTCTATTGGATGCCAGTTTACATGAACATTCCAGATAGACATGAATATTGAAATCTGTATCATATTATCTTTAAAATGTTCATCCTCAGTAGTTTCTTCAATAGCAACGATACGTCCATCTGCGGGACAAAGTATATTGTTGGCGCTTAATGGTGTATTTCTGGCAGGTGTTCTGAAAAATCGTGTTACAAAAGCCAAAATTAAAGCTGAGAGGCCAAGGATACTTAGCTGGCTTACCTTAGACAGAGAGGTAAAATGTATTCCTATGTTGATAATTATAAGGAATATCAATAAATTACGTATGATTTTATGTCCTTCTTTATGAATTGTCATTTTCTGATATACTGGTTATTAACTACAAAGATAATGAAAAAACGTTAAATTTTATTTGTGTATTTTTTTATTTATACCTTTCTTATAACTGATTAGTTACATTAATATTGTTGTTATAATATTAGGCTGTTTTACTGGTGATCTTTTATTTTTTAAATAAGAAAGAACTTAATGTATATGAATGTGGCTGGTATTGCAAAAAAAGCAGCATCAAAGCGGTCCAGTATTCCTCCGTGGCCTGGCAGAATATTTCCGGAGTCTTTTACTTTTGCTGTTCTTTTGAGAGATGATTCTGTTAAATCTCCCAGGGTAGCTGCTGATGATATGATTATTGGGAGTGCGATAAAGTGAATTATAGGGTAATTAGTTGAAAAATATCCAATGATGACAGCTACTATAATGCTTATTGTTGTTCCACCAATTGTCCCTTCCCATGTCTTAGCCGGGGATATTTGTTTGGAAAGTTTATGTTTTCCAGCATATTTTCCTGTGATGTATGCAAATGTGTCATGAGTCCATATAAGAATAAATATAAACATGAGTAAATCCGGGTAATAAGCATGGTTTACATCATTAGCAGGGAATACTAGATAGTTTGCTAAGGATAATGGCAGTATGATATATATCATTCCGAAGAAATTTAAGCAAATTTCGAGGAGTTGATTGTTGTTTTGTTTTATAAATGTGAATAGCGGTGTAAGAATAGCAGGAAGAATTGCTAAAGAAAGCCATGAGGTATGAATGAGTTTTTGAGCTTCAAGAAATGTCAATGAAAAAATTATTACTCCCAATATTAAGGTTGGTATTTTTGGAATTTTCAGTTCAATATTTTTTGTAAGTTCAATGAATTCCAACAGGGAAATTGTCATAATGATTAAGAATATTACATAATATGAAAAGTGGCCGAGGAGTATTGCCCCGGCCAATATCAATATAAAAATTATTCCTGTTATGCTTCTTTTTATCAGGTTATTCAATGGCTTATTTTATTTTTCCTGGTTATTGTCCCCGTCCCCTTTCGTTTTGTTGTTTTTTGCGCTCACATTTGTCGGTTTTTGCTTTTTGTCTTCTTCTTCATTATTGTCTCCTGGATTTTTTGCTTCTTCCTTCTTCTTTTTTGTTATATCCTTTTTTTCATCATCTTTTCCCTCGTCCTGTTCCTTCTGTTTTCCTGATTTTTTAGCGCTGTCTTCATGAATTTTCTTTACTTTTTTACTTTCTTCAATAAGACGTTTTTTACTTTCATCTGTACTTACTTGTGGTCCAAGGATATCTTCAAGGTCTTCTGCAAAGATCAATTCTTTATCCAGTAGTCTTTCAGCCAGTTGTTTAAGTTGTTCTTTATGTTTGTCAAGAATATCGTATGCTTTTTTGTATGCTTTTTCTACAATGTCCTGAACTTCTTTATCAATCAGTTCAGCTGTTTTTTCACTGTATGGTTTTGTAAAAGAAAGTTCCTGCTGCCCGGATGAATCATAAAAGCTCACGTTTCTGAGCTTTTCACTCATTCCAAAATAGGCAACCATTGCATATGCTTGTTTGGTTATTCTTTCCAGGTCATTCAGGGCACCAGTAGAGAGTTTGTTAAAGGTTAATTCTTCAGCAGCTCTTCCGCCTAATGCAGCACTCATCTCATCAAGCATTTGATCGGTGGTTGTTAAATTTCTTTCTTCCGGTAGATACCATGCAGAGCCTAATGCTTTTCCTCTTGGGACAATTGTTACTTTTACGAGTGGACTTGCATGTTCCAGCAGCCAGCTTACCACAGCATGTCCGGCTTCGTGATAAGCAATAGCCTCTTTCTCTGATGTCGTTATAAGTTTATTTCTTTTCTCCAGTCCGGCAATAATTCTGTCTATAGCATCCAGGAAATCTTCTTTTTCTACTGTTTCCTTGTTTTTACGTGCGGCAATAAGGGCTGCTTCGTTACATACATTTGCAATATCTGCACCTGAGAAACCCGGTGTTTGTTTTGCCAGGAACTCTGTGTCTAATTTTTCACTAATTTTAAGAGGTTTCAGATGTACTTGCAATATTTCTTTCCTTTCATTCAGATCGGGCAGGTCAACGTGTATTTGCCTGTCAAAACGTCCAGCTCTCAGGAGTGCTTTGTCAAGCATATCTGCTCTGTTTGTCGCAGCAATAATGATAATTCCTATATTATTGCTGAAGCCATCCATTTCTGCAAGGAGTTGATTGAGCGTGTTTTCTCTTTCATCGTTAGAACCCATATTTGGGTTTTTTCCCCTTGCTCTTCCGATAGCATCAATTTCATCAATAAAAATGATGCAGGGAGCCTTTTCTTTGGCTTGCTTGAACAAGTCGCGTACACGTGATGCACCCACACCAACAAACATTTCAACAAAATCTGAACCGGAAATAGAAAAGAAAGGAACGCTTGCTTCTCCGGCTACTGCTTTAGCCAGTAATGTTTTACCTGTTCCGGGAGGGCCAACCAATAAAACACCCTTGGGGATTTTACCTCCTAAACCTGTATACTTTTGCGGGTTTTTTAAAAATTCAACTATTTCTCTTACCTCAACTTTTGCCTCATCCAAACCGGCAACATCATTAAAGTCGGTTTTCACATTAGATTCTTTGTCAAATAATACCGCTTTAGATTTTCCCACATTGAAAATATTACTTCCCCCTGCTCCTCCACCTGAACTTTTTGTAATTCTCCTGAAAATAAATATCCAGATAGCTACTAAAATAAATATAGGGAGCAACCAGGTAAAAACTTCACCAAGAATATCTCTTCGGGTTTCATACTTTACTTCAATGAAATTATCTCCTGGTAAACTGTCCTGGGCATCTTCTATCCTCTCTTCGAATTTTTCAATTGAACCGATTGTAAAAAAGAAATGCGGACCTTTTTTTGGAGAAGAGGCCTTTTGTTCGTCAAAATATTTTTGATATCTCGATTCATTAAGCTTGTCTTCTTTAATGTAAATTTCCGCTTTTTCTTTGTTTATCACTACGATTCTATCAACATCCTGGTTGTTGAGCATTTTACGTTTGAATTCCTGATAGGTGATTTCTTGCGGACCAGCACCTACATTCATGAAATTTAAAGCAATAAAAAATATCGCTATTAAAGCATATACCCAATATATGTTAAATTTAGGAAACTGTTTTTTATTGTCACTTGTTTCTTCCGAACCTTTGTTGTTTTGGTTGTTGTTTTGAATGTTATTTTCTTGATCAGCCATTTTTTACAATGCCTCCTCGTACTTTTTTAATGGTTTTCTTCTTGATATGTTTCTACATGAGCATCTGCCCACAAGTCTTCCAGGTTATAAAATTTTCTGTACTCTTCCTGGAAAATGTGAACAACCACGTTTTCATAGTCTAATAATACCCATGTGAGATTCTCTCTTCCTTCTTTATGAACGGGCTTTTCTCCCAATTCTTTTCCAATATTTTCAATAATTGAATCTGCTATTGCATCTACGTGGGTGGTTGAGGTACCATGGCAGATGATAAAGTAATCACTTATAGAATTTTCGATTTTACTGATATCCAGCGTAACAATTCGTCTCCCTCTTTTGTTCTGTATTGCTTCTATTATTTTTTCTTTTAAGTTTCTTGCATTCACTCCTTCTTCTTGTATTTTCATCCAATCTTTTTTTACAAATTTAATTAATTTTTATGATTCACAGAGTTAATATACGGGATTTCAAAAATCGTTCCTTTTGTTGATTAACTTTGACAGGAATAAAAAAATTATGATTATCTGGTGACGTTATAATTTTTTTTTAAAAAGAATTTTCTTTGTAAAGTGAAGCGCTTGGCTAAAATATTCTTTATAAAAGATTTGCTGAAAATTATTTTGCAGAATTTTTTAGTTCAACCTCCTTGATAAAAATATTTACTTTTGTTTAATTGTTAATTTGGTAAAGACCAAAGAAATGGACGATTCGATAATAGGAAGCAGGATAATTTCGCTGATGAGTACTGAAAGTACGAATGACTACGCGAGAAAACTTTTGGAGAAGGGCAAACCTGAAAATGGTACGATTATCATTGCCGGGGAACAAACAAAAGGCCGCGGGCATGGGCAGAACGAATGGTTCAGCCAAAGTGGCAAAAATCTTACCTTTACAATAATTCTCTACCCGACTTTTGTTAATTCTGAGAATCAGTTTTTACTATCAAAGGCTGTTTCTCTGGGTTTAGCTGATTATCTGAGTCAATATCTTGATGATATTTTCATTAAGTGGCCTAATGATATTTATGTAGATAATTATAAAATTGCTGGAATTTTAATTGAGAATGACTGGGTAGCCTCACGAATGAAAAATTCTATAATTGGAATAGGCTTGAATATTAATCAGCAATATTTTCCGGAGAATTTACCTAACCCGGTTTCCCTGATGCAGGTGATGGAGTGCAATTTTTCCCTGAAGGCTGAATTAAGAAAATTGTTAAAGAGCCTTGATTATCGGTATAAAATGTTGAAGAGCAAACATGTAGACCGGATAAACAGGGATTATCATAATAAACTTTACAGACTTGGTGATTATCATCAATACAGGAAAGGACGTGAGGTTTTTGTGGCTCGTATAATCGGTGTAACTGATTTTGGCAAACTAATACTGGAATCAGATCATGGGAAAACAATGGAATTTAATTTTAAAGAAGTGGAGTTTTTATTGTAAATCTGACCGATTATTGAAAAAATCTGCCAATTTGTCAACAATACTGTCAGCACCTTGCTGAAGATGTTTTGAAACCATAGCCTTCATCAATGGGTTAAGCTTAGCTTTTATGACCACCCTTATCCTTGTATCTTCATTGTCTATTTGCTTTAGTTGTAGCCAGAAATTGAAATTGATAGAACTATCCTCCAGGCTGCTGAGTTTTATCAGTTTGGGAGGTTCTTTCTCTGTTATTTGCATTCCTGCTTTTCCCAACCCCTCTATTTTAAAGTGACATTGGTCTTCTGTTGTATGCCATTCGGTGATTTTATCCCTGGGGACAATGTCATCAAGGTTTCTGAAGTCGGAAAGGTAGTTATAAACTTCTTCAGCGTTTCTTTGTATTTTGGTTGTTTTACTGATTACTTCTGTCATTTTTTCTCTTTTTTCCAATTAGCAGGGTCTTTACGCCATTGTTCCAGTTCGGCAAGGTCACTTTCTTTTATATAACCCTCGGCTACTGCTGTTCTTATAAGGTTGTTGTAATTGGTTAATGTTTTCAATGGGCAATTATATTCGTCAAAATTTTTAGTAGCGATATCGAAATTATAACTAAAAATTGCTCCCATTCCCATTATTTTTACATCCTCTTCTCTCAGAGCCTTTACTGCATTTAAACTGCTCATTCCGGTTGATATTAAGTCTTCAATTACTACTGCTTTTTGATTTGGTTTGATAACTCCTTCTATGAGATTTTTCAATCCATGTTTTTTTGGAGAGGACCGCACATACACGAATGGGAGTTCTAACTTCTCTGCTGTAAGAGCAGCTATAGCAATTGAGCCTGTTGCAACACCGGCTATAACATCTGGTTTGCTGTAGTATTCATTAATTAGCTGAACAAAGCCATCTCTTACCTGGCTTCTCAAATCCGGATATGATAATATTTTCCGGTTGTCACAATATATTGGAGAATTCCAACCGGAAGTCCATTGGTATGGATTTGCAGGATTAAATTTTATTGCATTAATTTGTAGTAGTCTTTTAGCTATTTTTTGTTCTAAAGTTTCCATACCGCAAATGTATAAAGTTTTTTTTGATAATAGAACCATATGCTTTGTTGAAGATTTTGATAAGTATTATGAGAATAATAACGGTCTTTTCGTGAAGTATGTTAATGAAATACAATTGGCATATGTGCTCGAGTTGTTTAAGAGTGTTGATGAAATCAGGAATGTATTTATTGTGCATGATAACATTGATAAAGTATTTAAGGATTTTAAATCCTATTTCAGAATGTTGGAGGCAGCAGGAGGATTAGTACACAATTCTGATGACGAGGTATTGATTATCAAAAGAAGGGGTTTATGGGATTTACCAAAAGGAAAACTGGAAGATGGTGAGGATCCGAGAATTGGTGCTGTACGTGAAGTTAAAGAAGAATGCAGCATACACCCTTTAAAAATAAGAGATTTGCTACATGTTACGTACCATGCCTATATTCAGGAGGGCATCCTGTTTCTGAAAAAAACCTATTGGTATGATATGATGCATTATGGGGATGGGGCAGTCAAACCTCAAACTGAAGAGGATATTACAGAAGTTAAATGGTTAAGCAAAGAAGATTTGCAACAAGTAGTTAGTAATACCTATTTATCTATTTTGGAGGTTTTCCAGGAAGCTAAAATGTTGTAAAATTGTTAATTAGATATCTCCCCGCTTTCTCATTTCAATGAATATTTTCTGCTCTACTTTTTCCGCAGGTGAAGGAGCTGGCGATAAAGAGAGCGTTCCATCAGGAACTATAAAGAAATACAATGGCTGCGATTTTACATTATATTTTTTAAGAATTTCTTTATCATTCCCATAGTGGAGGATTTTCCAAGGGTATTGGTTTCTTTCTGCGTGTCTTTTCAGCTGTTCAAAGCTTTCATCTGTGGAAATTACTATTATTTTAAAGTGGTTTTTATGCTTTTCGTAAAGGTTATTCAGTGCTTTGAACTGGCGAAGGCAACTATAATTTTCTGTATTGCAAAATCCCAGGTAAATATAGTTTCCTTTGAGGCTGTCGAGACAAACTAAATTACTGTCTAAGTCGTAAAGACAGAACTCCGGGGGTTCAAAACCAGTCCGTATTCTGGTTATTTTATCATGAATGTTTTTCGCGATTTCTTGATGGTATTCTTCGTTACTATATTCCTGGAATTTTTCTAATAGTTTAATAATGGAATTTTTTTTGTAATTGTTGCTGTAGTATGCATCATGCATACCTTTTAGCATAACCAGCTCGCGTAATTTTTTATTACCCGACAAAAGCTCGGCTTTTCCTAATATGGAATCTACCTGTTTTAATTCAGCAGCCTGGTTTATAATCTTGTCGATGTTTCTGTCATATTCTGAATAGAATTCTTCGAAATAATTTTCAAAAGTCTGGTTAAATAAATCCATATAGGCAGGATTATGATATTGGATTTTTTCTTTTTTGAAAAGTTCTTCCACGACTTGTGAACTTTTCTGGTTAGCTGAAATTAGTTTTAATTCTCCTAATTTGTAATCTTTATAATGTTGAAAGAACAAATTTTCTGAACTATGTGCAGTATCAATTACATTGTAAAGGGAGTCCAGAATTTGTGGCGAATTATATATTTTTTTAATATTTTGGTTGACGATTCTGTTATAGGTTCTTAAGAAATTATATATTTTAAAGTTAAGTTGCTCTTTACCATCCTCTATTTCAATATGATACGACTTACCTCGAAAATAGGGGTTTAATTTTTGCTCTTTTGATTTATCTTTTCTTTTTGGTAATTTGATTTTATACTCATTACCAGGTTCTGCGAACAAAAAAGCTCTGTGCACACCTAAATGCATAAAAATTTCCATTGTATCTTTTATGGGTATACTGCACCTGAAGTTCCCATCTTCATCTACCTTGGTTGTTGTCAGGGGTTTGTCCTGCCTGGTAATTATATCGCTGTAGGTATAAAAAGTAATCTCGTCATTTTTGTACTCAGGGGCCTCTCCATAAATTATTACATCACCTTGCTGGGCTGAAGAAAACAAGGGGAGCATAAATAATAACAGAATACGCAATATGCAGTATTTATTATTTTTTGCTTTCATAGATATTCATTCCTTTCGGTATAAATTTGCTGACATTTCCGCCATTTCTGATTATATCCCGCACAATTGTTGAATTCACCGGGGTATGTTCGGGCATAGTTAAAAGGAATATTGTTTCTATTCCTTCATACATAGCTTTATTAACTTGTGCAATTGCTCTTTCATATTCAAAATCTGCAGAAGTCCTTAGTCCTCGGAGTAAATAACTGGCACCAATTTTTTTGCAGTAATCTATAGTCAGACCTTCAAAATGGTCGATTTTTATTTTGGGTTCATCTTTAAAGACTTCTGAAATCCAACGCTTCCTGTCTTCTAAAGGGAAAAAGCCTTGTTTGTTAACATTATGGCCAATGGCAATAATTATTTCATCAAACAAAGGAAGGGCTCTTTTAATAATTGATTCATGGCCTATGGTGAGAGGATCAAATGATCCAGGGAAAACAGCTTTTTTCATTATACAGAGTTTTGAAAAATTTTATACTATTTCAGCTAACAAACTTAAAACATTTTTACGAATTGCTATTTTCTACTAATATTTTTATTTTGGAAAATAATATTTTTTGTGTGCATTGCGATGAAAAAAATATATACTTAACCTTTAAAACTTTCATTATGAACAAATTATTAAGTTTTCTGTGGGTTGTATCGTTTACATTCATTTTTTTTGCTTGTAATCAGTCCGATGATTCTGAAAAAATTAAAGAAAGCGATATTGCTTCAGCTGAAAAACTTATTGGACTTCAGTTTGATAAGTCTGAACGAGATTCCTTGATGGATAATGTGAATGATCAAAAATCCAGTTATGGGAAGATAAGAGAAGTTGAAATTGACAATTCAACTGCTCCGGCATTTCTGTTTGATCCAGTTCCTGGATGGATGGATATACAGAAGGTACAAAGAGACCTAAACTGGGGTTTGCCAAGCGATGTAGAAATACCCGAAGACAAGAGTCAACTTGCATTTTATTCTGTGCCTGAGCTCGCAACTTTGATAAAGCAAAGAAAAATTACTTCTGAAGAGCTCACCCGCATTTATCTTGATCGTCTGAAAAAATATGGCGATACACTAAAATGTGTGATAACACTGACTGAGGAGCTTGCACTTGAACAGGCAAGGAGGGCAGATAATGAGATTCAGGAAGGTAAATACAGGGGAGTGTTACATGGAATACCTTATGGATTAAAAGATCTTATTACCGTCGAAGGTTATAAAACCACATGGGGCGCTGCTCCCTATAAAGAGCAGGAGTTAGATGGAAATGCAACGGTTTATAAAAAACTGGAAGAAGCAGGAGCTGTGCTGGTAGCTAAATTATCAATGGGTGCTCTTGCCTGGGGAGATGTTTGGTTTGGAGGAGTAACTAAAAATCCATGGGATATGGAACAAGGTTCCAGTGGTTCTTCAGCAGGTTCGGCCTCAGCAACTGTAGCTGGATTGGTGGGGTTTTCTATTGGAACAGAAACCTGGGGTTCGATTGTTTCTCCTTCAACTCGTTGTGGAGCATCGGGTTTGAGACCAACTTTTGGGCGAGTCAGCAGGGCAGGAGCAATGGCTTTAAGCTGGACAATGGATAAAATAGGGCCAATATGCAGAACTGCTAAAGGTAGCGCAATGGTTTTTGATGCTATAAAGGGTCCGGATAATATTGACCTTACGGTTAAAGATTATGCTTTCAATTTTGATGCTTCCAAAGATGTGAGTTCTCTTAAAGTGGGATATTTGAAAAATCTTTTTGAAGAAGATTATGGTGCAAAACAAAATGACAGTATTACACTCCAAAAGTTAAAAGAAATGGGAGTAGAACTTGAAGAAGTTAGTCTACCAGAGGATCTTCCCGTAGAAGCAATGAATTTTATATTAAATGTTGAAGCTGCAGCAGCTTTCGACAAGCTTACCCGCACTGAAAAAGACGATGAGTTAACGCGGCAGGTTAAAGATGCATGGCCGAATGTTTTTCGTTCAGCAAGATTTGTGCCTGCTGTAGAATATATCCAGGCCAATCGGATGCGAACTATGGTGATGGATGAGGTGAACAAATTATTTATTGATTACGATGTAATTGTAACCCCGAGTTTTGGGGGAAATCAATTGCTGATGACAAACTTAACAGGGCATCCTTGTGTTGTGATACCTAATGGTTTCGATGAAGAAAATCATCCTACCAGTATTAGTTTTATCGGGAATCTACACAGAGAAGAACCTCTTCTGGAATTAGCTAATGCATACCAGGAAGCTACGGAACATGAGGATAAACACCCGGAATTTTTCATGGACTAGACTTTTTGCTAATAATCAATATAAAAACCCCAAATTTAATCCATGCCTGGGTTAATTTGGGGTTCTTTTTTTGCATCTCCTGCTTTATTCTTTTAATGCAATCTTTTTAATCTCTTCAATTTTATTTTCTCTGTACCCTAAAAATTTGTCGATAATTTCACCGTCGGGATTTATCATAAAAAATGTGGGCACTCCCCTGATTTGATATCTGACTGGTATCTCTCCGTCAAGTCCTTTAAGAGTTGTAACTGTTGTCCACATTATGCTATCTTTATCTATTGCTTTTTTGATGGTTTCTTTGTTTTTATCAACATTGAAACCCACCAATTCTATATGATCTTTCAACTCAGCATATTTTTCAGCCAGGGCCTTGTTAGCCATTCTGCATCCCCCGCAGTTTGACGACCAAAAATTCAGTAGTATGTATTTATCTTTTATTTCTGACAATTTGAACTTTTCACCCTCAATGGTTTTTGCCTCAAAGTCAATATATTGACCTCCCTTTTCTGCGAGTCTCGAATTCAGATGAGTATGCAGGACTTTCCCGTATTGAGTCTCTTTGAATTCAGGACTTAATTTGTCATAATACTTTTGTAAGGTATCTTGGGGAATTTGTGTCATTTTGAATTTGAGCTGTTCCACAGCAGCGTATGAATTTGTGTGTTCCTTAATGAATTGCATTTCTTCGAGCTCCGTTAGACTATCTATTTGATGAATCCTGGAAACAATTGCATTAATTTCTTCTTTTTTATCATCTTGCCTGTAAAGCTCCCTGTAACGTTTAGTCAAACTGTCTCTTTCCTTTCTGAATTGCTTTGTTTCCTTTAAAAGTATGTCTGCTGTTTTTTGTGGCTCAGAACCTGATATTTCTGCATAGTTAAAGTTTTCATAATTTCCTTTTACTGTTATCGAGGAGTTATCTACCCAGAAAGACTTATAGGCCGGGCGTTCTCCTTGTTCAAATTCTGACATGAGCGATAATTTTCCTGGAGATTCAACTTTCCCTTCAAATTTAAATTGGCCATCAACCACAAAGGTGGAGTCAATCTTTTTTTGGGCGCCAGGATCTGAAAGATAAATTTTTGTACTGTCTTCAAACTCTGTTACCTCACCTACAATAACGAAGCTGTCTTGTTTTTTGTTACATCCGGTAACAATCAGTATCAGAAAGAATACTGTTAATGAGATTGAGAAATTTTTTTGCATAACGACATGGTTTTGTTTTACAATAATATAATCAATAAGAATTTGAATCACTAAGATAACTATTTTGTGTAAATGAAAAAATTTAAAAACGATAGAACGAAAATGTTTCA
>JBKGZD010000075.1:0-12098 GCA_046545795.1 Bacteroidales bacterium
TCATGTTTGAAAGCAAGATATCAGCGTTTCCGCCTGTATCGAAGAGAATTTGTTCCTCAGGACAGAAACTTGTCGATTCCCTCTGCTGCTGCTTTAGCATCTGCTATAGCTGATACTGCATCAAGGTTTACATTTACAATATCGCCACCTGCAAAAAGTTTGTTGAGAGAAGTCATTCCGTTTTCGTCTACCTGTACTTTTCTTCGGTTTGTAAATTTTAACTGGTCAAACATCTCTCCCATGAATGAAAAGTCGGGAACTTGCCCAATGGCTTCTATAATCATTTGTCCTTCCAGAAACATTTCTTCTTCTTCGTTAAAGGTTGGAGAGAATTTTCCCTGTTCATCGAACACGGATTTTACTTTTTTGCATAGCAATCCTTTAATATTACCTTCTTCATCCAGCACCACTTCTTTCGGGCCCCATGCCGGATTGAAGTCGATTTTTTCCTCTCGTGCTTCACGGATTTCTTCTTCGGTAGCTGGCATTTCGTCCAAGTCTTCAAGCGAAACAGTTTTCACTGTTACTTCTTCTCCCGGATGCTGGATATATTGCAATCGGAGAGCTTCTCTTGCTACATCAAGCGCCACGTTTCCACCACCAATTACAATAAGCTCTTTGGGAACTTTTCTTTGTTTCCCTATCTTGTTGTCCATCAGAAAGTCAAGTGCAAGGTGGCATTTTTCAGCGTTCTTCACCCGGGTGGAGCGGCTTTTCATTGTACCAATCGCCATAAAGAGTGCATCATAATCTTTCATCATTTTTTTGAAATCCACATCTTCTCCTACACGTGTATTGAATTTGAACTCAACACCCAGCGATTTAATATAGTCTACGTCTTTGTCAATGCTTTTCAGCGGCAATCGATAGGTTGGAGGTCCTGTACGCATGGTGCCTCCACCTCCGGGCAGAGCGTCATAAACTGTAACCTCATGACCTTTCAGTCTGAGAAAATAAGCCAGGGATAATCCACCCGGCCCAGCTCCGATGATACCTACTTTTTTGCCTGTTGGTTCGCCGGGATTTAACTCCAGCGCTTCCTGAAAATCTTTGATATTATCTGCTACATATCTTTTCAGCCAGCGAATGGATAATGCCTCGCCCCTGATGCTTAAAGAGCAGGCTGTTTCACAGTGGGCCATGCAAACCCGGCCGCAAATAGAGGGAATCGGGTTGTCTTCAAAAATGGTTTTTAGAGACTCTTCGGGCTTATCTTCATAGATTGCCTGAATATAATCTGAAATTTTCAAGTGAGCAGGACAGGCTTCTTCGCAAAGTTTGCATTCCAGGCAACGGGAAGCTTCTTTTTGTGCTTCTTCCTTGTTGTACCCTGTGACCACCTCAATGAAAGAAAGCTTCCTCTTATCCGGTTCTATCATAGGCATTGTAACTCTCTCCGGTTCAAACAGTGCATATTTTAAGTCCGATACAAAGCCCTCATAGTTCGCTTTGCGATGGGAAAGGCTGGCTTTAAGGACTGAATAACCACCGTTTGATTTGAATTTTTCCGGTTCCCTTTTTTCATCTTTTGGAATGAAGACAAAGGTATTGGTATCAAAATGGATGTGGAAATAATCACGGGTAAGTTTGAGAGAACCGGGAGGACAGATATCAACACACAAACCGCAGAAGCAACATCTTCCATAGTCGAGTTGGGGCCGTTCATTCTTTTCTCCCGGATTGGCTTCCAGTTCAGCAATTTCTATCATGTTGATGGCCTCGTTGGGACAGATATCCGCACAATTTCCACAACCTGTGCATGTATCCCAGTCATTGGTATGAAAACCTCTATACCTCAAGGCAGGTTCCTTAAGTTCAAAAGGATACCTGAGGGTTTTGGGCTTTTTAAAGAGGTATTTAACTGCCTTAAATGGATTTAATATGCTGCTGCTTATCATTTTGAATTCCTCTTATTTTTTGTTATTAATATTTTTAAGAATTTACAGTTGGCAAAGAGCAGTGGGTAATACGTTTAATTTTATAGTGTGTTATGCCTGTTGGTATTGCCCAACTGCTTCCCTGTCGACTGTTTTTTCTTGTTTTTCTTGTTGCTACATTAAAAAATTCTTATTGCAATTATTTTTTTTATCTGTCTATTTCAGGCGCAGTGATATACAGGCTTATCATTATATTCCCCACATCTGAGACACTTTCGTTTACCAGCGCCTTTTCAAGAATTGTCAGTCCATGATTAAATGAGGGTGTCCTGTAGTGTGCCCGGTATGGTTTGTCTGAGTCGTTGCTGACAAGATAAAGCCCCAGTTCACCCCTGGACGATTCACATCTTACATAAGCTTCTTTTCTCGGAATTTTCCATTTGAAAGGATTGGGAACTTTGTTGTAGGCTTCACCTCCGGGCATCTGGTCAAGCAATTTAAAAATCATGTGCACGCTTTCAATCATTTCATCCCTGACTACCCATATCCTGGAGTAAGCATCTCCGTCTTCCCGTGTTGGAACATCAAAATCAACTTTATCATATGCTGCATAGGGTTCTTCTTTACGAATGTCTCTCTTCATCCCGGTTGCTCTTAGTACTTGACCTACAGCTCCCATTTCAACCGCTTCTTTTTGAGTTAATTTTCCAATCCCCTTGGCCCTTTTTTCAAAAACCCGATTGTTGAAGAAAATATCATCATAATCGGGAACACAACTACCGATGGTATGAAGTGTGTTTACGAGTTTATATTTAAATCCTTCAGGGAAATCTCTTCTTACGCCACCGGGCCAGATGTAGATGTGATAGGCCCTGCCACCTGTGAGTTCCTCAAAAAGATCCAGCACCAGGTCGCGGTGATACATGGCCCAGTTAGCTACAGTGTCAAAACCCAGCATGTTTGCGTAAGCCCATAATCCGAAGAGGTGCGAACCTACTCTTGCCAGTTCAAGGTATATGCTTCTGATGTATTGAGCTCTTTCTGGCACTTCAATGCCTGCGAGTTTTTCAACGGCCATTGCATACATCAGTTCCATGTGGTCGGGCTCCACCACATTGATACGGCAAACAAGCGGAAAATTTTGTATCCATGTTCGTTGTTCCATGAGTTTCTCAAAACCCCGGTGAAGAAAACCCGGATTGGAGTTTGCCTTCACTATGCGGTCACCCTCTACTCCGAGGGTAATGCTGAAGTTCCCAACCATTCCGAGGTGCTGTGGTCCGTAATATAGTTCAAGTTCTCTCATTGGTTCGCTTTTTTTCTTCAATAGTAGGTATTTGCTTAAAAAAATCTTCTACATATTGCTGGGTGTCAAAATCCTTTCTAAAGGGAGGAATCTCATAGGTTCGTTCCAGCAAAAGAGGTGTTAATCTTGGATGACCGCTGAAGAGGATTCCGTACAACTCATGCAATTCCCTTTCGAAAGGTTCAGCGTTACTGAAAACATTGATTACTGTATAAAGCGTTGGTTTATCCCTCGCCACCTTCGTTTTTACCAGCAGATTCAAACTTCCTTTTCCCGAATCTTCGGTATATGCTGTAAGAATATAGACCAGTTCAAAAGTGTTTTCATCAATCCAGTCAACACATGAAATGAGGGACAGGTGGTTGAACCCATCACTTTTCAGGTGACTGAGAAGGGTAATGACAGACTCTTTCCGGCATTCAATGACAATCCTGTTTTCTTCTGCAATATTGATTTGGATATCCTCAAAAGAAGAGAGCAGGTTGTCTTTGATTATTTGACTTAAGTGGTTCATCTTAATCTGTTTTTTCCTGATTATACGGACACTTCATGTTTTTTTTCATTTGAATACAGGGGCGGCCATTCCAGTTTACCCAGCACTTGTTCCTGGTTTTCTCTGTATAATGTATAATCTTCTCGATATCTCTTGTATCCGTCTGCTTTTCCTTTATCAATAAGGGTCCAAAGATGAGTTACGGCAACAAATACAGCTTCCGGTCTGGGCATGCAACCTGCAATCCATCCGTCAATCGGGATGTATTTATCCAGATGTTTTATCGTATTGTAAGAATCCCAGTACATTCCACCGTTGATGGGGCAGGAGCCGAATCCAACAGTAAATTTGGGTTCCGGCATTTGTTCATAGGAACGTATGATGTACTTCAGGGTTTTTAGCGAGACATATCCGGTAATTAAAAACAGATTGGCCTGCCGGGGTGTTGCTACCGGAATAACCCCAAATCTTTCTGCATCCCAGCGTGCTGTAATGGTTGGGGGAATTTCTATTATTCCACATCCGGTGCAAAAATAGAGCGCATGCAAAGAATACTTTTGTGCCATTTTGCCTGGCGACTTCAGCCATTTTCCGATTTTATTCCTGTCCATATTTTTATTATTTTATTAATTTTATATAGAATAGCTGCATTCTGATACAGCCTATTTCAGTCAGGTTGCAGCTATGATAATTAGTCCTATTAAAGCCAGTGCTGATGACCATTTCCAGAGATACCGGATGGCCTGCTCCACTCTGAAACGTGGAAATACAGCATTAACTATCAGCACCACGATGAGCACCACAAGCATCTTCAGGAAAAAATATCCCGGATTAGCTGCTCCTCCAATGAATAAATTAGTAAAAAGAGATATCCCGATAAAAAGATTAAGAGCGTGCTGAATGGTTGTAAATGCCAAAAATTTTCCACTATACTCAGCCATGGGCCCTGATGCAATTTCCTGTGGAGCCTGTATTATTTCAAATGGCCGCATTCCTGTTATAGCTGGCAGTATGAGAATATAGGCTATCCCTGACAGTAGTAAAGGCAAATGCTGAAAAGAGCAGCCGGATTGAAGTTGTTTGTCCACAATTTCAACGATTGAAATGGTATCGTAATAACTCATTACGCCCACTACAATGAGTAGTAGCGGGATTTCATATCCCATAGCTAAAAGAAATTTTCTTGAGATACCGATACTTGTATTCGGATTGGCTGCTTCACCACCACTGAGAGCCAAACCAAGCGGGCTAATTAGCATCAGGTAAAGTACAACCAGCAAACCGCCTGATGAGCTCAGAGGGCACCAATGCCCTAAGGGTAGAAAAAGCAGCAAGACTATACACCCTGACAGTGATAGGATTACCCCAAAATTAAACAGATAACCATGACTTGTACTTGTCTGGTTGAAATATTTGATGATGTCAATGACTGGTTGGGCTATGGGAGGCCCGTATCTCCAATGCATCCTTGCTGTAATTTTTCTCGAAAGACCCAGAAAAAATAAACCTATTAGCAAAGCCAACAGAATAATTGCGATTATTTCCAATATTATATTTACCATACCGTCCATTTTATCTGAATGAAAATTAAGATTGCCAGGAATAATACAATATAGGTTACGTAGTAACCAATATCGCCGGTATATATTCGCCTGATGCTGTTTCCCAGGTTTTTAATGCTTATTGCCAGTTTAAGATAAAAGGTATCTATAAAATCCTTTAAATAAGGTTTCAGCATTCTGTTCAACGGGCCGTAAAATTCAACCGAATAATGGTATTTGTCTTTTGGCACATAAGTTCCGGCTGTGTAATTATCGAACTGATCAATTTGTCTGGCTTTTTTGCTTCCTTTAAAAATAAGCCAGATCAGGGCTGCGGTGATTAAAAGTGCTGTGAAAATATTTAGCATATTAATGGTTCCTGTTTCGGAACTAATTCCCCATAGTGTTATATTCAATGATTCAATATCTGATGAAATAAGTATCTGGTTGATTGCTTTCAGTGGAATACCCGGGATAATACCAAAAGTTATAATGATCAGGCTTAGAATAATTATAGGTAACTGCATGCTGAAAGGTGGTTTTTTTATGTTTTTATACTTTTCCGGAAGCTGCCCGAGAAAGATGTTATGAATAAATTTGAAAAGGGAAAGTATGGTCCCCCATGTACCCAATAGAGCAGCAAAAGCTAAAAATGGGTACCCGTCTGTTATCAGGGTTTTATATATAAGCCACTTAGATACAAACCCGTTTGTCAGCGGAATACCAATAAGCCCACAGGCACCAACCAAAGCTCCGATAAAAGTGACGGGCATTTTTTTGATGAGTCCACCCAGAGAATTCAGGTCTCTTATCCCTTTTGTGCTATATTCTATGGCACCTACAACAAAAAAAAGCAGAGCAATGTATGATGTATGATTGATGATATGGAATGTACCACCAGCAATACCCAAACTACTACCGATAGCGATTCCCAAAATCATATAACCACCCTGGCCGACTCCGTGCCAGGCAAGAAGGCGTTTCGAGTCATTTTGCAGCATTGCTATAAATGTAGGAATGATAATATTGATTGCACCAATCCAGGCTAAAATAATATTGAAATGAATAATTCCACTACCAAGTTTCATGAATAAGTCAATACCTGCAATAATAAAAAATATAACAAGAAATCCGTACATACCCATTCTGACCAGTATTCCTGAGAGGATGGCAGAAAAAGGTGAAGGTGCTTCTGAATGCGCAGGTGGAAGCCATGTATGAAACGGCCAAACTGCATTTTTTACTCCGAAAGCAATGAAGAAAAGTATGAAGATAAAAAGTACAAATCCCGGAGTAGCTAATGACAATTGGTTTGAAAGATCTGCAATAATAAATGTTCCGTAATGCATGTAAAGCGAAAGAATACCCACTAACATCGCTACAGAGCCGGCTATTGACATTACAATGTATTTCATGCCAGCTGATATTGCGGCCCCCCGATTATAACTGATCAGTAAGAATGTGGACCATGACATAATTTCCCAAAAAATATAAAACAGAATAAGATCACCGGCAAGGACAATACCTATCATACTGCTATTTACCAGCAGAATCATTAAATAGTAAAAATCCGTACGTTCTTTTTCTTTGATATATTGTAAAGAAAAGATTACAGCAAGCGCCCCAATAATTGCAATGGTAATAGCAAAAAACCATGAAAGCATATTTATTCTCAGATTGAGCGGGAAATTCCAAAAACCTGAACATATAGTTTCTTCCGATTTAATGCTATATAAAGCTCCAATAAAACCGATTAAACTAATAGAAACCAGTACTGCAGAAATATTCCTCAGCTTTCTTGATATCTTGCCTAAGATATAAGTTATAAAACTCCCTCCGAATGCTACTGCAAGTAATATTTCTAAATTCATGGTATCACGCTTTTTATATAATTAGCTCTGCTAATTAATTCTGAAGCAGAGGATTCCAGAATATTTGTTACTAATTTTGGATATATTCCAACTATTAAAATCAATCCGGCAAAAATGAACAGTGTTATTAGCACCTTGAAAGGGGCCCTTTCTCTTTTTTCTTCCTTTTTTGCTTCCCCCTTAAAATAAATGGACTGTATTACTTTGAAGAAATATGCAGCTTCTACTACCGTTGCTGTAAGTACCAGGATGATAAGCACCGTATAAAGGATTTCGTGTTTGAATATAGCTGCTTTCACAATCATAAATTTACTGGGGAACCCTATGAAGGGTGGCAGCCCTACCAGCGATAAGGCCCCTATGGTGAAGAAAAAGGAAGTGTAAGGCATTTTTTTACCCATTCCTTCAAATGAGGAGATGTTCATTGATCCGGTACGATATATCATGTAACCAACAGCCAGGAAAAGTAATGCTTTGCCCAGGGTATGGCTGACAAGCTGAAACAACCCCCCTGTGATTCCATTCATGTTTGCAATGGACAGGGCAAATACAATGAGTCCGATTTGTCCGATGCTTGAATAAGCCAGCATTCGTTTTATGTTTTCCTGGTTGAAAGCACTCAGTTCGCCAATCAAAAGGGTAAGTACACCCAGGAAAAGAAGGAACATCATCATGCTTGAAGCGCCAAAAACGGTAAACACAATTCTTACGACAGCATATAACCCCACTTCTATAGCTATTCCTGAAAGGATTGCGCTGATGGATGATGGGGCAGAGGAGTGTGCATCAGGCAGCCATGCATTTAAGGGAAAAATAGCAGCCTCAACACCAAAGCCGGTAATCATTAAAACCATTGGAACAAAAACAGATATCGATTCTACTGAATGAATGTTACTGGCAATATCTGCCATATTGAGGGTTCCAAATTGCCCGTAAAGCAGTCCTATACCGATCAAGATGAATCCGGAACCCAGCGCTCCCTGTATCAGATATTTTACAGCCGACTCAACCCCGGCTTTATCCCCAAAGTATCCTACCAGGGCATATGATGAAATACACAGAATTTCAAAAAAGACAAACAGGTTGAACACATCACCTGTGAGTACTACTCCGGTTGCCCCGGTTAACAATAACAGATAAAGAATATGGTATTTTTCTTGATCTTTTTCTTTAATATAGCTCAGTGCGTAAACTGAAACCAACAGACCGACAAGGGCTATCAGAAAAGCAAATAAAATACCCAATGGTCCTGCCACCAGGTTGATGCAGAAAGGAGGAGTAAAACCACCAATATTTACATGAATCGGCTCATGCAACACCTGCGGAAAAATCTTCAAAGTTAGTAGCAAGTTAAAAAGCAGGGCTATTACAGGGATATATTTACCCGTTTTCTTCGAGACCAGTCCGAGAAGCGGAACGATGAAGGCGAGACCTAGCGGTACAACAATTAAAAATACTGGATTTACCATTTCTGTTCTTTTATTTTTCTTAAATTCAATGTGCCATAATGTTTATATAACTTGATAGCCAGGGTAAGCGCCAGTGCCAGAATGGCTACACCAATCACAATGGCTGTCAACACCAGTGCCTGTGGGACTGGATCTACCATTCCTTCAGCATTCAGTCCCGGTTTCGAAAAGATTGGAGCCGTTCCTTCATATACATATCCTATGGCAATGAGAAACAAATAAATCCCTGTGTCCATAATGCTCAGCCCAATGATTACCTTAATCAGGTTTTTTTTGGTTAACAGGATAAACAGTCCTATGAATATAAGGCCAAAGGCTCCAATGTAAAACATGTAATCGTTTAAAAATTCTGCAAAACTCATGTGCTCTCTTCTATTAAGTTATCAATAATTCCGGCCAGCTCTGAACCAACTTTCAGGCCAACTCCTATGTAAATAATCGGAATAATACCTGCACTGAACAGACTGCCTGCTTCGCCTTTGGGAAGAAAGTTGAAGAGGAAGTCTTTACCCATGGTGAGTCCCACAATCCCTAACCCAACGAAGATCAATCCTCCTAAGACCTCAATAACAGTACTTGCTTTGAATTTTATTCTTTTTCCTTTGCACCCGAGGTAGATCAATAAGAAGCCTGATGCTACAATGGCTCCCCCCTGAAATCCTCCTCCTGGTGTTAGATGACCATGAATAAAAATATAAACCCCGACCAGCATGATAACAGGAAAGAGGAATCGGCAACCCGTATAGACAATCAAACTTGGAGGTTCAACCTTATCTGAATTTTCTCTTTTTTTGTGGCCTGCGAGCAATGCTCCCAATCCCACCGCTACTGTGAATAATACGGTGATTTCTCCGAGCGTATCGAAACCCCGGTAACTGACTACAACCGATGTAACCATGTTCGTAGCTCCTGTCTCTGAAACCCCGTTTTTGTTAAAGTAATCTCCAATAATGGATTCAGACAGTCCGAATGGGATTGCTTCAAGCGACAGGGCAATGCCTGTAGCAATAACGGCCAGTAGTATAATTCCAATTAGCTTTCTCATTCTTCAAATCTTTTGGTTCTTTTAACAGCAATAATAAAAATTCCTGTAACCAGAGCAGCACCGATAGCTGCCTCAGCCATAGCGACATCAGATGCCTGCAGTGAAAAAAACAGGATAGCTGCCAGCAAACTAACGATACAAGAAGCAATGACAGCATTCATTAGATCTTTGAAGATGGCTGCTGCAACAGCCGATGCTAACATTAATAAAATGATTATACTTAGGATGATTTCCATATCTACTCCTTATATCCTTTAAATTGGTTTGTTTGATCCCTTACAGTTTTGTCACAGAGACTTATTCCTGTTTTTCTTGAAGCTCTCCCTAGGTTATGACTGGATATAGGATTGGAAATAAGGACAAACAATGCAATAATCAATGTTTTCCAAAACCAATCCGGCTGCATGATACCGACTCCAACTATAGTGAGAAAACTCCCCAGGGTTGTGCATTTGGTTCCTGCCTGAACTCGGTTATAAATATCAGGCATTCTAAAAACGCCAAGACAACCTAGTAGGAGGAAAAGAACACCAATGCCGGATACGATCATACCAAAAATTTCCATAGTTTATATTCCTTTTTCTAAAAAACGTGCAATAGCGATAAGGCCTACAAATGAAATGATTGAATAGACCAATGATACATCCAGATATACATATCTGTTAAAAATGAACCCGAGCAAAACCAACAGAGCAACAGTTGCCGTAGTAGCCGTGTCCATGGAAATTGCCCGGTCAGCTGCAGTTGGCCCTATTATCATACGGAGGATACAGAGAAACACTCCGATACCAATAATAATTACAAAGATCAATTCAATCAATTCCATGATTATATTCCTGTTTTATTCTGTGATACCTATATTATCATACTTATAATCTTTTAGTTGAAAATTACTTTTAGATATTTTTCAAACCTTTCTCCTATTTTCTTGGTAGCTTCCTCCTCGTTATCCGTTTTATAATTGATCCAGTGTATTAAAAGTTTGTCTTCCTGAATATCCAAAGTAAAAGTACCCGGTGTTAGAGTGATGGAATTGGCCAGGATCATTTTTGCCAGGTCTTGTTTAAGTTCTGTTTTTATTATAACTATGCCGGGATTTATTGGTAATTTAGGGTGTATTACTCTATATGCAACATCAATGTTTGCAGCAATTATTTCTTTGAAAAGAACAATAATGTAAACAAGAATATAATATAGTTTTTTTATGTTTAGGATTGGGAGCCCGATTTTCTGGTAATTTTTATGCAAGGATGTTGTTAAGATAAGACTCACTGCAACTCCTGTCAATAATTCATCTGCTGCAACACTTAAAGTTAATGCTAACCATATCGCCATTAGGATTAGGAATAAATAAATTGTGTTTTTAAACAGAAGTTTGATTTTCCCCATCTGGTCTATATTTTGAATTATTGATTGGTGTTATAAATATATATAAGATAAAGTTATATGGATATTTGTTAAATTAAAATTATATTAGTGTGATATATAGGCTTGTCTTTTGTGATACTCAAACTTCTTTTTTGAGAAGTATGTCACATGTTGTTGTCTTAAAAATTTCGGTATTATGCAAGAGCAAATTATAACGAAGAATCAATGTAAAAAATGTGATGAGAAGTCATGTGCAGTATCTGCCTTGAAAGAGGATGAATTAGAATTAATGAGCAGAAATTCATCTCAAGTTCATTTTCAGGAAGAAGAAATGATTTTCAAGCAGAATTCTCCTGCTTCTCACATTATTTTTATTAAACAGGGTCTTGTTAAAGAGCATATGTCTGGTCCTAATAAAAAAGATCAAATTTTGAAAATTGTTAAAGGACCCGCTTTTCTTAGAGTTGCTTCCAAATTGAAATACAATATCAATTCTTATTCAGCAACAACTCTTACAGAGAGTAAAATTTGTTTTATTGATATTGGTGTTTTTAAAGATCTTTTATTTAAGAATTCAAGCTTTTCTTATGAAGTGTTAATCTCTGTTTGTGAAGATGGACTTTATTGTTTTGACAAATTTGTAAATCAAACACAAAAGCATATACACGGTAGATTAGCAGATGCATTGCTTTTTTTTTCGTCAGAAATATACAATGACAGCCACTTTACGTTGCCGATAACAATTACTGAACTAGCGGATCTTATTGGTAGTTCACGTGAAAGTGTTTCCAGGTGTCTTCAGACATTTAAAAAAGAAGAAATTATTGGTTTTAATGGCCAGAAAACTTGTATGAATATACTTGATAAGACAAAGCTTCAAATAATAAGTAAAGCAGGTTAAATACGGGTAATACTTTGTTTACCTTTATCTAATTTTTTTCGGCTATATTATTTAGCCCCAAAATATAATTTAATCTCTTCAATTTACTCCTTCCACTCACTTAATTTAATCTACTCAATTAACATTTTCTTTTGTATTATTGATATTACAGCACAATAAAAATACTTTCCTTGAATTTACCCGGGAATTCATTATATCTTTAAATTTAATCTAAATAAATTTTGCAA
>JBKGZD010000076.1:0-12058 GCA_046545795.1 Bacteroidales bacterium
TTTCTACTGATTTTATAATTTTCCGGCTTAAATCATATATTTCTTTACCAGTGGCATTTCCGTAATTTACTAATACAAGGGCTTGGTTTTCATGCACTCCGGCATCACCTTCGCGGTATCCTTTCCATCCTAACTGATCGATAAGCCATGCGGCAGGTATTTTAATCTCATTTTCAGCCATTTTGTACGAGGGCATTTTTGGGAATTTTTGTTCTATCTTTCTGAATTGCTTTTCTGAGATGACCGGGTTTTTGAAAAAACTGCCTGCGCTACCCAGTTCTTCTGGTTCCGGGAGTTTATGCCTGCGAATTTCAATCACTGACTGCCGGATATTTTTTAAAGTGACACTACCTTTATTTTCAACTGTTTCTTTCAAAGATCCATAATCCAGGTTAAAAACATTTTGCTTACGGAGGAGAAAGGTAACATGTGTTATGATTCTTAAATCTTTCAGCTTTTCCTTGAAGATACTTGTTCTGTATCCAAAGTTGCAGTCCTCATTGGAATAGTTCATTTTCTGAAGCGATTCCACATCAATCGTTTCAACTTCCTTGATGGTGTTTCGGGCTTCTTCACCATAAGCTCCTATATTTTGAATAGGACTTGCACCTACATTACCGGGAATATAAGACAGATTTTCCAGTCCACTCCATTTATTGTTTACAGTATATTCAACAAATTCATCCCAGTTTTCTCCCGCTCCGGCTCTGATGGTTACTTCTTTATCATTCTCTTCTGTAATTTCTATGCCTTTGACATCATTTTTTATAACCAGGCCATCAAAGTCTTTTGTAAACAGGATATTACTTCCCCCACCAAGAAGGAGTTTTTTTGTTCCTTTGAATGACTTATTGTTTAGTATTTCAGATAGTTCTTCCTCTGAAGAACATTGAGTGAAATACTTTGCATGTGCATTTATTCCGAAAGTGTTATGAGTCTTTAATGATATGTTTTGCTGAATGCTTGACATTGAATTATTTTTTATACAAATTAATCGTGCGAAACTTTTAAGTTCAGGATATTTTATTATTGTGATAAGCTGAATGGTTTATTTGTAGCTAAAATCAATATTTATTGTAACTGACAACTTTTTCGAATTCTTTCCTTGGTTTATCTTTTATCCCTTCTTTTTCAGGATAGCCAAGTGTAATTAATAAAGGAACCCTTCTCTTGGAAGGGATTCCTAGTATTTTTTTGACATTCTTTTCATTCAGCCAACCGATCATACAACTTCCTAATCCTTCTTCCGTAGCTTGAAGGCATATATGTTCTGCTGCTATGCCTATATCTATTAAAGGATAATGTTTTCGTTTAATTTTACTACCCAGGGTTGATGTGACATTTGCCGGTTCCATTACAATGGCAATTATTACGGGAGCCTGATCCGCAAATTTGTTCATGTTCAGTAATTCAGCCCTTGCCGTTTTTGCTACTTGCTTTGTAAGTTCCTGCTTATCAACCACTATAAATTTCCAGGGTTGGGCATTGCAGGCTGACGGAGCCAGCCTGCCTGCTTCAAGACAACGAGTTACTTTTTCTTTCTCTACTGGTTTATCTGCGTATTGTCTGACACTCCTTCTATGCAATATGCTTGATATTATTCCCATGGCAGAAAAAACGTTTTAAAAATTGATTCCTTGTTTGTTATTGGTGTATTTCGTAATTAATTCATTTCTCAGGTCTTTGTAAGCTTTGACCAGTTCTTCCATTTTTTTTGATGAATAGTTTGTTATGAATTCTTTAGCTAATTCCGGGTCTTCTTTATAGAGTTGTGCTGCTTTTCTGTCAATTTCTTTCATCTCTTCAAAAGTAGCTTGTTCAAGTGAGTCTCTGACAGGCCTTACATCTTTCCATGCTTCCTGCCATTTCAGGTACATTAGGTTATCAACAAAATCATAATTCCATCGCGCTGAGTTTTCATCAAACTGTTCAGGGTTATAAGTTTTATACAAAGAATTGATTTCCGTTACACCGGCATAGATGGGAGCATAAGGTCCAATGGTTTGGTTGTCCTGGTATACCCAGTACACTCCTCCAATAGCATCCGGAAGCCAGGATCGAAGCTGGCAGATCATCCCGTAACCACCTCGTGCAACATTCCTCCTGTGTGTTATATCAAGGAGTTTGCGCATATCATTTCTTGGGAATGGTGTCGCCAGGGGGCTTTTTTCCATTTTACCATCCTCGCCGGGAATATACCAATCCGGATCTTCACTCATATCATATATTGTACCCTTTCCTACGGATCGCTGAAATTCCATTACATCCTCTACACCCAGCTCCATTTCCGGTTTGAGAGAAAAGGGGTACATGTCTAAGTCTTCTACATACTGAATGTAATCGTTTTGGGTGTCGAAAGGGGAGGTTAGTTCTCTTTCTGGCCATTTTGTGTAGTTGGGTGCTACTTCGCTGTAGAATAGCCAGAATCTTCCTGTGGCCCATTCTCTGGGAGTGGGAGAATATACTTTTTGCCAGACAAACGGTTTGTTGCCTTCCGGATTATACCAACCTTTTTCTATTGCAAATGATTTATAGTTGGAAGAAGCCATGCAGTCTGCATTTGTAGTATCTATTTCTTTAATTATGCTCCAATTGGGTAATACAAGGGCATGATCGTCCGGTACTCTTTTTGCAGCCCATATAGCTCCTGGTTCATCGCTTTCTTTCTTCCAGCCGGGTCCTACACCAAGTACTTCAAGAATCCATGCTTCCTCGGCATCGGCAATTACCAGTGATTCGGATTCGCCAATGCAGGACGGGAGAAACCCGTATTTTTCCATAAGTTCGCCTATGAGTTCTACCGCCTCTTTTGCTTTAGTACATCTTTGTAAGGCAAAAATTTGTGCCTGCTCAATTGTCATTATTTGATCGCCTTCATCGCGGTCAAATTTTAATTCTTCTTTCATACTCATAGTACTTTCTCCGATGGCAAGCTGGTGTTCATTGATATGCGGATAGGCAGAGTGGATATAAGTATATGTTTCCTCTACCTGTGGAATTTGACCTATTACTTCACCAAAGTCGTCTAACGGCAAATCTACTCTTTGAATTCCCCAGTGAACAGGTGCCATTGATCCTTTGTCAAATTGGCTGCCGGGAACAACACGAATTCGGCTATCATCACCACAGTCGGTATGGCTGATAATAACTGAGCCGTCTTTGGAGGCTTTTTTACCTACCACAATAATGGTACAGGCCTCAGTAGTAGTGTAGCTAAACCCTAATATGCTGATTGCAAATAAGAATATGAATAGTTTTTTCATAGTGTATTGGATTTGGATGTTTATATTTTTCTGAACTGCTTAATTTATATGTTTTTATTATACCTGTCCAGGTTTTGGCCGGATCGGATTAAGGCTTGAAGGTACTTATTTTATTACAGATTTTCATGTTCAGTACGCTTTATTATTTCATTTTGCAGGTCTTCTCCCAGATCGTTAAAGTAATCGCTGTATCCTGCCACCCTAACAATTAAATCTTCATACTTCTCCGGTTCTTTCTGTGCTTTCTTTAAAGTTTCAGCATTGACTACATTAAACTGAATGTGGTGTCCGTCAAGCTTGAAATAACTCCTTATGAGTGAAGAAAATTTGTCTATCCCTTCCTCGTCTTCAAAAAATGATGGACTGAATTTTTGATTCAGCAATGTTCCGCCTGTTTTCACATGGTCAATCTTGGCAACTGTTTTGATTACCGCAGTCGGGCCTTTCCGGTCTCTTCCCTGCACCGGACTGATTCCTTCTGATAAGGGTTCTCCAGCTTTTCTGCCGTCAGGCATAGCATTGATAACACTGCCAAAATAAACATGACTGGTAGTGGGCAAAAGATTAATACGTGAAACTCCACCCCTGGTGGTAGGTTTGCCATTTATAGCTTCATAAAATGCATCAAAAATTTTTATTGCATTTTTGTCTGCATAATCATTGTCGTTTCCATATTTTGGTGTGTTATAAATTAGATTATACCGCAGCTCCTCCTGGTTCTCAAAATCCGTATTCAAAGCTTCCAGTAATTTTTTCATACTTATATTTTGCTTATCGAAAACATTGTATTTAATTGAGGTTAGGTTGTCTGTTAAGCTCCCCAGTCCGACTCCTTGCACATAGCTTGTGTTATATTTAGCTCCCCCTGCATTATAATCCTTTCCATTTGCTACACAATCGTCTATGATCAGTGACAGAAATGGAACAGGCATGAAATCGGCATAAAGCGATTCAATGATGTTGTTTCCTTTAAGTTTTATATCTGTGAAGAAATTGAGCTGTTTCTTAAAAGCATCAAAAAGTTCTTCAAAAGTGCTGAAATTTTCCGGGTTTCCTGTCTGTATGCCTATTTCTTTTCCTGATACCGGATCAATCCCGTTGTTTAGTGTTATCTCGAAAACTTTGTTAAGGTTAAAATATCCTGTCAGGATATAACTTTCTTTTCCGAATGCACCTGTTTCAACACAACCGCTTGCTCCCCCGTTACGGGCATCTTCTATTTCTTTCCCTTGTCTCAGTAATTCTTGTATGATGGCGTCTGTATTAAAATAAGAGGGCTGTCCGAATCCTGTTTTTGTAATTTCTGCTGTTCTTTTGATAAGTCTGTCCGGGCTTTTTTTGCTGATCTGAATCATTGAACTTGGCTGCAGGATGCGCATTTCTTCAATTACTTCAAGAATGAGATATGTTAGTTCATTTGTGGCATCCATACCGAGTTCATCGAGTCCTCCCAGGTTTATGAGGGCGAAATCTGTGTAGGTATTGCTTTCCTGGGCTGTAACGCCTACCTTTGGTGGGGAAGGGTGGTTGTTGAATTTAATCCAGAAGGATTCCAGTAGTTCTTTTGCCTGCTCTTTATCTAACGTTCCTTCATCTGATTCTTTTTTATAGAATGGATATAAGTGTTGGTCCAGTCTCCCGGGATTAAATGAATCCCATGGATTCAGCTCAGTTACCACACCAACATGTATGAACCAGTAATGCTGAAGTGCTTCATGGAATGTAGATGGTGCATGCGCAGGAACTTTTTGACAGATTTCTGCCATTTTTAAAAGCTCCTGCTTACGTTTGGGGTCATCGCATTGTTCTGCAATTTTTTTTAGTTTTTCACTGTGTCTTTCGGCATAACTGATTAAAGCTTTTGCAGCTATCTCCATTGCTTCCAGCTCTTGCCGTTTGTCCTGGGCTTGAGGATCGTTGAAGAAATCCAGCTTATTTAATGAATCATGGATGTCATTGATAATATCCAGCATACCCTTCCGGAAAGCTTTCTTTCCTGCGACGGTATGCCCTGGCGCCCTTTGTTCCTGGAATTCAGTAAACACCCCTGCATTATAAGCATCTATCCATGATTGATCGAGCTGGGAAAATATCCTTTCACGCTGGGTTTTCCCTTTCCAGAATGGTATGATTACCTCTTCATAGGCTTTCCGTGTTCGATCATCAACTTTAAACGAAACTTTGGGGCGGTTGTTTAAAGTATCTAAATCCTCCGGAGAATGTAAGTTGATTTCGGGATATGTAGGTGTGGCTTTTGGTGCAGGGCCACGTTCCCCGACAATCAATTCGCCATCATTAATGCATATAGATTTGTTCCTTAGGATATACCTGAAAGCATTGGCTCTTTGCAAAGCGGCAGAGCCTTCGAGATTCTTGTGATGTTGATAAAATTCAGTTACCAGCAATGCCCTTTCTGCAGAAATTCTGTTTACAGCGTTAAGGCTTTCTTCCTTTAGTTGTTGGATGCGTTTATTCATAAGTTTATTATTTTATTAAGCTATTGGTCTTATGGACGTTTCATAATGTTGTATTTTTTTAATTCTCAAAAATGATTTATCCTCCAATTTTTACCTTGTAATGAATAGATTCAAATTCTTTTTTTAACCTAAGGTCTGTTCCTGGTTTCATACGGGCCTCTTTCATTTTATTTTTTTTGTTAAATCTTACGTATTTACCTTTGGAAATATCATGATAGGGCAGAAGATCAATTTTATTTATTTGTTTTAGCTGAGAAAGAAAAGATTTCATTTCCTCAATATTTTTTGTTGTATCAGTAATTCCGGGAATTACCGGGAAACGTATTCTTACATTTTTACCTGTCTCATCAAGCATCTTCAGGTTTTCTAAGATTTTTCTATTGGATACCCCTGTGTATTTCTTATGAAGAGTATCATCTGTTAGTTTCAGGTCATACAGGATCATGTCAACAAAGGGCAGAACATTAAAGAAAACTTCCTGGTCTGCATATCCACAAGTATCCAAAGCTGTATGTATTTTTGCTTCCTTGCATTTAGATGCAGTTTCCCTGAGAAAATCCGGTTGCATTAATGGTTCTCCTCCGGAAAAGGTCACCCCTCCATTTGATTCATCAAAAAAAACAGTATCTCCTTTTATAGTTTGAAAAAGTTTTTTAGCGTCAATTTTATATCCAACTGTTTCTTTTTTTTGAAAGAGTTTTCCATCCAGACTTTTTTCTTTTGTATGCTCCTCTATTTCAATTGATTGGCTTTCCGGATTGTGGCACCACCAGCATGAAAGAGGGCATCCTTTAAAGAATATTGTTTGCCGTATTCCCGGGCCGTCGTGGATGGCATAATGTTTAATGTCGAATATTACACCAGTCATAAAGATGAATGTTTAGATGTGAAAAGAATTGATAGAAATACGAAGTGTATCAATGAAAGAGGTCAGCATATCCAACATTCATAAAGCCCTTTGCCGAAGGTGTGATATTTTGTATGAATTGAAAATGTTATGGAGAACATTATGCTTTATTTATTATTCAAAGATAAAGAAGATTATTGGCTATTACAAGTTTGGATTATTGCTTATTTTTCAATTGTTCCTCAATTTCAAGCTTTAATGGATTTATTTTTTCTCCCCAATATACTGTTGTATGTGGGAAAGGAATTTCAATACCTTTTTCATCAAAAGCTTTTTTCAGCCTTTTCCTGTATTCTCTTCCCACGGCCCATTGTTGTATGGGTTTTGTTTTAACACGTGCTTTGATGATTATTGCACTATCCGCAAATTTATCTACACCAAAGACTTCAAGGGGTTCTATTATTTTTTCTTCAAATTCCGGGTCTTTTGCCAGTTCTTCTCCTACCTCTTTCATGATTTTAATTACCTGTTCAACGTCTTCTTTATAGGCTACGCCTATATCAAATGTCATGGCTGACCATTCTTTAGTCATATTACTGATTGTGTTTATTTTTCCATTTTGGAACACATGTGTGGTTCCTGTAAAATCCCGCAATGTTGTAGTACGCAGTTCAATTTTCTCCACCAGGCCTCCGGTTCCATTTATAATGGCCACATCACCGGCTCGTATTTGGTTTTCCAGCAGGATGAAAAAACCTGAAATAAAATCACGTACCAATTCCTGGGCGCCAAAGCCAATCGCCAGACCCAATATACCAGCACCTGCCAAAATAGGGCCAATATCCACTCCAAATTTTTTCAATAAGATCATTAGAACAATTCCCCAGATGATAACTCTTCCAATTCCCAGGAGAATGTTTAACAGCGTTTCAACCCTTTTCTCTGTTTCAAACGTATCAACCTCGTTTTTCTTGTGAAGTCTTTTTAAGGTAAGTTTCTTTAATCTTTTTATCAGGTATTTATAAACCCTGAGTGCGATAAATCCTATAATTAAAGTGATTAAAATACCGGGTAATTCTGTAAGCGCCCAATTATAAAAATTGTTAGTCAGCTTTTCTAATGTTTCATATTCCATATTGCCTCCTGGTATTTTATTGATTTTTTATTTGATCTCTTTTTTGTTCTGCTAATTCTATTGCTTCCTGAACAAAAGAGTTGACAGTAACAGTGATAAGATGCCTGGACATATCATATGAAGACTTATAAATCCGGAAAGCGTTCGAATCTATGGATTCTCTCTCTTTAAAGAATTTTTCCTGCAGTTGGTCGTATATATCCGGGAATTCATCTGAATGCTGTGAGGGGTTCTGATAATAAGTTTTTGCAAGACCATTGAATATTTTATATGCTTTATTTCCATCCGCTTTT
Organism: Bacteroidales bacterium; assembly: GCA_046545795.1. GTDB lineage: Bacteria > Bacteroidota > Bacteroidia > Bacteroidales > UBA12077 > JAGXLC01. The sequence continues at coordinate 8,016 of JBKGZD010000076.1, forward strand.
TTAGTGTATTCCGGAGGAATTTTGTCTACACCAAAATAAACGGGAACATAGGGGGTGACTACCGGGCTTGAAAATGCAGTCCATATAACAACTCCTATATCAGCAGGAAACCCTCCTTTAATCTCAATAATACTTGAAAAGTTTGTGTGTGGTGAGCTAATGGGATAAACTGCTTCTTCTTTATTATCTTCATTATAAGGATAAAATTCAGTATCTTGAAATTCATCCCGTAATGTATTGATTATATTTTTTATTGAGATTTTTTGCTCAGGTTTTACAATTGTGGGATAATATTTTTGTCCTGGTTTTATGGGTAATGAGGGAGCCAGAAGACTAATAGCTCTCCATAATTTTCGTGTATTAACATAAGTTGAATCTTGCAAATTCCTGTCTGCACCTCCAAAGATTCTTTTAAAGCTAAATACTTCTTTTGCCGGGTTCCACATATTATTTATCCTGGTGAATTCAAATAAACCGGGTGAGGTAAGAACGTCTTTATTTTTAGGATTAAGTTTATCAATACGATAACTATTTCCTTGAATCCAGCAAGCTTTTTCCGGTACTTTTACTGCCGCCCAGTGATTGCCTCCGCCCGCTTCTATGTACCATATTTCCCTGCTGTCCGCTATCGCAAATCCATGAGGATGGCTTATGCCGTATTTATTATATAATTCGCCTATTTTTTCAACACATTCCCGGGCTGTTCTTGAACGTTGCAGGGCTATATACCTTATCTCCGCCGTTACTCCCGTGTCCACCAGAGGATCGTATTTTTCCGCTTGCTCATTTCTGTCATTTTCTAAGGATATCCCTCCTGCAATGGCTACCTGGTGGTCATTAACCGCTATTGCGTTACCTTCAGGAAGTTCTCGCTCTGTTTTTAATACCATCCATCTGTTCCGAAAATCACCCCTGGGAATAGTTAATCCATTGCTTAGTTGAATAGTAGTATCTTTATTATATTCTTTTGCAGGAAATTTCTGAAAATAGGGGGTGGTAGTTTCTTTCTGATTATTGTTATAACCCAGATAAACGGATTTACTTTTTGTTACTGCCTTACCTGCCATTATTAAAAAACCATCTTCTTTGCTGATACTGTTAGCATCTTGAGCCTGAATACCGGTAGATGAAAAAAAGAATAAGAAAAATAAAACAGTCTGGATTTTTGTATTCGTAACACGCATTTTTATTTATTTTTATGAGCTATCTAATTTATGCATTTTTTCCTTTAGTACAAACTGAATTATAACGATATTCACATCTGGTTCATTTTAATTTTTAAATTGTTAATTTATTAATTTTAAAGGGCTCTCAAAATCTACCCGGAACCTATATTGTTCCATCGACATAATCCTTGTGTTACCTGTGCCGTCAGGTTTCGTTCAAATAAGAACAGCAGTAATATTTAAATTGTTTATGCGTTTTAAAAAATCGGTTCACAAATTTTAAAACATATTGATATTTTAGTAAAAAGAAATATTTAGAGTAGCTTATGCATTTGATAGAGCCACATTACTCATGGAGAGATGTTTATATTTCTGAAAATGATCAGAATTCTCCTTTTTTTGGTCGTGAATACAGTGAATTTTATTTTACAAATACAATTTATGATCATTATATTCATCCTCAATGGGATTACTTTGGATCAGACACCTTGTTTCTTAAAATTATTTATGCTGACTATTCCTTCGGTTTTACTATTATAGAACTTTTGGGAGAATGGAATGATTGTTTGTACAATGATATAATGTTTTTTAAAAGAAACGTTATTGAGCCTCTACTGAATAAGGGGATTGATAAATTTATACTGATTGGGGAAAACGTATTTAACTTTCATGTCTCTGATGATTCTTATTACGAAGAATGGTTTGAAGAATTGGGAGATGGATGGATAGTAGCTTTAAATTTCAGAGACCATGTAAAACAGGAATTTTTTAGTGAACAACTGGATAATTTTATTTACATGGGAGGCAATTTTGATACATATATTGACTGGAGAAGTTATAAGCCCTACAGGTTGTTTACAAAAATTAAAGATCAATTGATAAGGAGGCTACAACAATAAAGTCCGACAAGTCTGACACAATCACTTCCTGATTCCTTTATTTTTCCTTATAAAATTGGCACAGTTGGTGAATATTTTATTATTTTAGACTTTTAGAATTTTTGAGAATCTTGTGTTAGAAATAAAGCCGGTTATTTAGGGAGTTTATGTGGACTGTTGATATCATAATTGTTTTATCTGTCCTGGTTTTTATTCTTGTTTCTTTATACAAGGAGTTACTGGGAGCTGCTTTTACTTTTGTAATCGCTGTTACAGCACTAGGTTTTTTTGGTATACTTACCCCTAAGGAAATTTTAAGTGGTTTTGCCAACGAACAGGTTTTTGTGATTATACTTTTGCTTTTAATAGGAGATATAATCCGCAGAACCGGAATACTGGAATCTCTTTTTGACACTTTTTTCCGGCCAACGCAGACTTTTAAGGGTTTTCTTTCCCGGATGATGATGCTTATCGCTTTTTTTTCAGCATTTTTGAATAATACACCGTTAGTTGCTATAATGATGCCTTATGTCCATTCCTGGAGTAAAAGAAACCGCATATCTCCTTCAAAACTGCTTATGCCATTGTCATTTGCTGCAATTTTAGGTGGTTGTGCTACACTGATTGGTACTTCTACCAACCTTATTGTGAGTGGTATGGTACTTGACCAGGACATCATACCCGGACTGGAGCCCCTGGAAATTTATGATTTTGCTTCAGTGGGTGTCCCTATGATTATTTTTGGACTTATTTACCTGTACTTCTACAGCAATAAACTTCTGCCTGCTAAGACTGATGCTATGTCAGATTTTTCGAAGCATTCCAGGGAATACCTTGTAGAAGCGCAGGTTAGGCCAAATTCTCCATTGGTAGGAAAGACAATAGAAGAAGCCGGACTAAGAAATCTGAAAGGATTATTCCTGGTGGAGATTATCCGGGAAAATTATAAGATAAAGGCAGTCTCTCCTGATGTCATACTTGAAAAGAATGATATACTTATCTTTGCCGGCGATACGCATACCATTGCTGAAATGGTAAACTCCAGTTCCGGCCTAACTTTACCCTCTGTAGGAATGATGTATAAAAAGAAAAGAACAGAGGTGGTTGAAATAGTTATTTCTCATAATTCATCATTAATAAATAAGACAGTTAAAGAAGTTAGATTCAGAGCAAAATACGATGCTGCAGTAATTGCTGTACACAGAAACGGGGAAAAAATCAGTGGAAAAATTGGTGAAATTATTTTAAAACCTGGTGATGTTTTGCTTCTTTTTACCGGCGAGGATTTTGTCAACCGTACTGCACATACACAAGATTTTTACTTCATTTCTAAAGTGCGGGATTTTCACAAAGTTGAAGGATATAAAGTTGCAGTAATGCTTGGAGGATTATTCATAGCTGTAATACTGGCAGCTTTTAAGCTTGTATCACTTTTTATGGGATTGCTGGTGCTTATCATTGCAGCATTTGCGTTAAAAATTGCCAATCCTAAAGAATTACCCAAAGCAATTGATTATAATCTGGCTTTGATCATTGTTTTGTCACTGGCTCTGGGAGTTGCGATGAGTAAATCCGGAGCCGCTGAATTGATAGCTAATTTTATTATATCTGTGTTTATGCCTTTTGGAAAGGTAGGATTGCTTTTTGGAATATATTTGATTACTGCATTTTTAGGTGCCTATATTGGAAATAAAGCAGCCGTGGCATTGATATTCCCTATTGCTTTGACTATGGCAGCAAACCTGGGTTTTCAGCCAATGCCTTTTATATTAACTGTTTCATTTGCCGCCGCCGCCAATTTTATTACACCTGTGGGATATCAAACAAATTTAATGGTCTACGGACCAGGCGGATACTCCTTCAATGATTTTTTCCGCCTTGGATTCCCGTTAACGATTATCTATATGCTGGTAACTGTGAGTGTGCTGAGCCTTCTGTATTTTGTGTAGAGAAGCCTCCCTGCAAGCGGGTTGCTTTTTTCTATAGTTTTTATACATTG
>JBKGZD010000077.1:0-12008 GCA_046545795.1 Bacteroidales bacterium
GCTTTTTGGGAGCCGGTATTATTCAAGAATTTTATGCTTAAGAATTATTCGTGTCTGAGGGATTCTATAGGATCATTTTCTGCAGCTCTTTTAGCGGGAGTATACCCAAAGATAATACCAGTTGCCACACTTACAAAAAATGCAATAAGAATTGAGCTTAGTGTTACATATGTTTCAATATCTGTAAAGCGATTAATAGTCCAGGCAAAACTGACGCCTAAAATGATACCCAGGATACCACCAATCAAACTGATGAATATGGCTTCAATCAGGAATTGCTCCATTATATCCACTTTTTTTGCACCTATTGCCATTCGTATTCCTATTTCTCTGATACGTTCGAGTACTGTTGCAAACATTATATTCATTATGCCAATACCACCTACCAACAGGGATATACCTGCAATAGCTCCAAGAACAAAGTTGAACATTTCATTGGCTTCCTGCTTTTGTTTTATTAATAATTCAGGTATTATGATCTTGTAATCTTCAACATTGTTATGCTTTCTTTCCAGAATTCTTTCTGTTAATGAAGCAGTGGAACGTAAATCTTTTGAGTCGTTTACTTTAATAATAATACGGTCGAACTGGTGATAATTCTGATTTTCATCATTATTCCTTTTCGTTGTAATGAAATGTCCGCGCCTGCCGGATGAGCCTTGCGAAGGGGTGAAGTTTACTTTGTGCCGGTCTATTAATCTCCTGATTACAGTGTTGTGAGGTACGAAAATAGCTTCATTCAGATTGTTAAAGCCATATTCTTCTATGTCTATATTGTGCAAGTTTCTTGTTCTTATTATTCCTATGACTTTTAACCATACATTATCAAATTTGATATACTTGCCTATGGGGTTTGTATTGCTAAATAGTTGCGTAGCAATGCTTCCCCCTAGTATACAAACCGCTTGCCCCTCAACTGCTTGTTTTTCATTGAAAAAATTGCCGGTTTCCAGGTTCAGGTTGTATATATCAAAATAATCGTTTGAGACTCCAATACATTTGCCTTCAGTTTTTTTATTGGAATAAGTGATTGTCGATTCAGCAATTATTTCCGGGGATATTTTTTCTATTGTTGGAACAACAGACATTATAGATTGATAATCTTTTGTATTCAAGCCTGGCGAAAATTGTACCTTGCTGTTGTTGTTATTTTCGTTTTCTTCTTTATCGTTTTTTTCTTGTTCATTCTTTGCAATACCTTCAATTACAATATTATTAGCCCCGATGGTTTCCATTTGTTTCAGGATATGCTGTCTTGCCCCATTTCCTATTGCCATCATACTGATTACAGCACTAACCCCAAATAAGATTCCTAATGCTGTCAAGACGCTTTTTAGCTTATTTGTTTTTATTGATTCAAGCGCTATTTCAATATTGTGGAGTGAACGTTTAAGCATGATACTTTAACCTGGTATATCGTTTTTATTGCTTAGGTACATCAAGACGCACTTTTTCGCCTTTTTCTATGTTTTCTACAATGATATGATTTTCATTGGTTGTTCCTGTTTCAATGTATTTTTTTTCATTATTTATCGTATAAACAAACGCCTTGTCTTTTTCAGTGTGTACAGCTTCCAGTGGGAGATACTTTACATTTTCATAAGCATCGGTAATGATCTTGTTGCTTGTAGTCATGGATGGCCGGAGGGTATCATCAGTTTCATCAAGGTTAATTGTTACTTCGAAAACTTTTGCTCCTGAGTTTTTGATTTCCTGCCCGATATTGGCTACTTCCCGCACTGTTCCTGTATACACATTATCAGGAAAGGCATCAACACTGATACGTACTTTCTGCCCGGTATTAATTCTGCTTATATCTATCTCATTTACATAAGTAACTGATACTAAACCTGAAAGGTCGGGGAGGGTTGCAACTGTGAGATCCCATGGACTTATAGTAGAACCTTCTTTGCGTTTTTCGCCACTCCAGTTTTTTTCATAAATGACCATACCATTTTGGGGCGCTGTTATTGTGAATTTTTCCAACACTCGGTCCATATTTTGTTTTGTTCTTTGTTGTTTTTCGAGGTTTATTTCAACTTCATTCATCGTTGCCCTGGCCTGTTCCTCTTTCAATTGGTAGTTTTCTTTAGCTTGTTGCAATTCTCTTTTGGCTCTTTCATATTCGATTTCTGCCTGTCGCTGGGTCGATGGAGGTTCATATTGTGATTGCTTCATTCTTAGTTTATGTTCTTCTACCCTTAGTTCCTGGTCAATGAGATCATTTCTTAGCTTTTTTAGCTCCATGGCAGTGTCAAGCCTTGCTTTGGTATATTCCGATTTCTTTTTTTCCAGTTCATCTTCTATATCTTTTAGTTTGCTGAGCGCTTCGGTTTGATCTAGTTCTGCAACATAATCCCCGGAGTCTACAACCGTTCCTTCCTGAACCATGTCGATAATTTTAATCTCCCGCAATCCAAGCTCCCTGTTGCGTAGCGCTTCGGGTCCTTTGATCTCTGTTGATTGCCTGGCTTGTAATTCACCTGTGGTTGTAACCACAACTTCAAATTTACCTTCTTTGACTTCTGTAATGAGCTTAGAATTTTCTTCCTGGCTGGTTGTCTTTGTAATACCTATGAATCCTGATATGATAGCTATGATAAGAATCCCGGCAATTATAAGATTTTTTTTACTGAACATGATTGTTTATTTCGATATTATGAGCTTAACGATTTTGCATCGTGAATTATTTTGGCCGACAATTTTTCGGTAACCTCCGGACTGTCACCTTCTGAATATACTCGTATTATAGGTTCTGTATTTGATTTTCTCAAGTGAACCCATCCTTCGGGGAATTCGATTTTTAAGCCATCTTCTGTGTTGAGTGGGTATTCAGTGTATTTTTCTTGCAGGCTCATTAGAATTTTTTCAATATTTGTATTTTCATCCAGCTGGATTTTATTTTTGCTAATATGATAATTTGGATATTTTGCTCTCAAATCAGAGCATTTCATTTCAGATTCAGCAAGGTAAGTTAAAAACAGCGCAACTCCGACTAAAGCATCCCTTCCATAGTGCAGTGCAGGATAAATAACGCCACCATTCCCTTCTCCACCTATTACAGCATTCGTTTCTTTCATTTTTTCTATAACATTGACTTCCCCAACTGCTGAGGGAGTATATTTTCTTCCGTATTTTTCAGTGAGTTCTTTTAATGCTTTAGTGGAAGACAAATTGGAGACAGTGTTACCCTCTTTTTTTTGCAGAATATAATCGGAGACCGCTACAATTGTATATTCTTCTCCGAACATTTTACCGTTTTCATCCACAAACGCCAGCCTGTCAACGTCGGGGTCGACAACAATACCTAAATCGGCGTGGTTGTTTTTAACGGCTTCAATTATGCCGGTTAAATTTTCAGGGAGTGGCTCAGGGTTATGAGCAAACTGTCCTGTTGGTTCACAGTTAATTTTAACTATATTGCTGATTCCCAGTCTTTTCAGTAGCTCCGGGATTGCAATTCCTCCAACCGAATTAATCCCGTCTACAGCGATTGTGAAATTGGCCTTTGCAATTTTTTGAGTGTTGACCAGCGGAAGCGATAATATTTTGTCTATATGTTTTTTTAAATACTCTTTTTCTTCGGTTTTTCCAATATTATTAATTTGTGAATATTGAATCTGATTGTTTTCGGCTATTTCCAGAACTTCATTACCTTCAGTATCATTGAGAAACTCTCCCTGATTATTTAGTAGTTTAAGAGCATTCCATTCTACTGGGTTGTGACTTGCAGTAATTATGATGCCTCCATCTGCATTTTCTTCTGTTACAGCTATTTCAACTGTTGGTGTTGATGCAAGACCCAGGTTAACGACTTCAAATCCCATCCCAATCAGAGTTCCTGTTGCAATTTGTTCAACCATATTGCCTGATGGGCGGGCATCTCTGCCAATAACCATTTTATAATTATTTTTTGATTGTGCTTGTTTTTTTGTCCATTCTGCAAATGATGATACAAACATTACTATATCCGGAGGAGTAAGGTTATTTCCTGGTTCATTTCCAATCGTCCCTCGTATACCTGAAATGGATTTTATTAATGTCATGGTTAATACATTTTAGCTTTGATCACTTTTGCCAAAGTTAGGATAAACTGGTAAAAGGATTGTAATGGTTATTTAAACTTTTTTTCTTTGTGTGGTGAGACAGGCTGTATATTTGAATCCCCCGGGAAAATAATCATATCTCCTTTTACTGAACTTTTTTTGGTTTCGCTTTCAACTTCCCGGGCAGCATATAACCCTTGATTGCTGACTTCATCTGAAAATGTTTTAACAGAAGAATTTAACAGACTGAGTAGTATTAAAATCAAGAATATCGTAAAAAATATAAATAATTGTTTGTCCATCTTTGCTATTTTTTGATTGAGAACCTGGGTTATTAAATGTTTTTTAAAATCATGCATAAAGTTACAAATATCTGTTTTATTTATAAACTGTATTAACTATAAATTAAATTATCGTTTTTGTAATCTGAGAAATTGTTAGTTTTGCAGGGTTAAACCACAAAAAGGAACATATAGTAATAATGGAGACCAGGGAGAAAATATTTTTGCTTTATTCTGGCGGCCTTGATTCACGCTTAGCAGCAAAATTACTGAAAGATAAAGGGTATTCCGTTGTAGCAGTGTTTTTCCAATTGCCGTTTTCGTCCGGAAAAACAAAAGAGGATGAATTTTTACAACAATTGAATATTCCCCTTGAAATAATCGACTGCACGAAAGGAGAAATGTTGGATGAGTTCTTGAAGATTCTGAAACATCCCAAATATGGTCGTGGAGCAGGATACAATCCATGTACCGATTGTAAGCTGTTTATGATGAATACCTTAGCTCAAAAGGCCGGCGAATATAGCTGTGAGGCAATAGGCACGGGTGAGGTACCCGGACAACGGCCTATGTCACAGACTAGAGGGAAAATGAATATTATAGAAAAAAACGCAGGGATTAAGATAATCAGGCCTTTGGAAGAGTTGGGGATTCAAGGCCGTACAAGAAAGAAGCAAATTGAACTTGCAGAGAAGTTTGGTATGATTTATCCCAGTCCGGGCGGAGGTTGTTTACTTTGTGAGAAAGCTCTTAAAAAAAGATTTGAAGTTTTGGTTGAAAACAACCTTATTGATGATAATACTCTTCCTCTTAGTATGATTGGGAGGCACTTTTATTTTGAGGACGAACAATCCTGGTTTGTGGTAGGGAGGGATAAAGAGGAGAATGATGTAATTGAGCGTTTTTCTAACGTTATTGTCTCAGGAAAAGGTAAACCTGCTGTCTTTTATTTTACTTTTTCGAAGGAATTTTCGGATTCAGCTAAAGCAACGGCTGAGAAATTGCAAAAAGCCTATGAGGAAAAAGACAGAGATACTATTGGTTGTTATTCTAGATGGAAAGTATAAAGAATGATTTACATGGCAGGATGTGAATGATTCGTGTTTACAATAAAAAAACACCCTGATAATTTGCAGGGTGTTTTTTATAATATGACGTTCTTATTATTTTTCTTGCTTTTTGCTCTCTGATGATCCGGATTGTTGGAAACTTTTATACATATCGTTAATGGCAGTTCTCATTGTGTGCATACCATCTTCTAAACCATCTTTTATATTTTTCCATCTTTCCCCTGAGGCTTTTTTTAAGTCTGAGAGTTTATTTTGCATCCTGTTTCTTTGTTCTTCCAGGCTCTCAATTTGTCCTGTAAGATATTCGCGCATTTCTTTACTGGAGTTCCTGGCTTTATTTTCCAGGTCTGAGATTCTTACAGAAAAGTCATTGATCCAATCCTGGGCATGCTCATAGAATTCTTGCTTGCTTTTACTGATTTGATCCAAATACTCTTCAAACTGTCCTGATAACTTCTCCCATTCTTCATTGGAAGCATTTGTCATTGTTTCATATTTCTTCAGAAGATTATCTCTTTCTTCCTTGAGGCTTTTTATTTGTTCATCCAGATCTTTAAATTGATTGTCTAATTTATTCAATCCTTTTTCTGTATTTAACTTTGCTTCCAGAGCTTTATATTCCATTGCATAAATTTTAGACAATAGCTTTTTGGTTAAAATTTCAGCTCTCTGTTCATAGATTTTTCTTTGTTCACTCATAGCTTTTATTTTTTGTTTGATTAAAAATTACAAAATTCTTCACATAAATACAACTCAACAATTAACAATAAATTTTTTGACCCCATACAAATTTAACAGATGTGCCTGTAAAAAGTTCATGAAAATAGCATTTGTTCATTATACTAATATATGACCTTCTGCTCTTTTGAATGAAAAATTGCAGAATTTTTCTTTGGTTCCTAAGTTAATTAGATGGCTGCGAAACTGTATTTTATTAAAGGAATCGTTTGATGATTTTATTACATACACAACTTTTTATTGTAATAAATTTGTGTTTTTTTGCACTAAAATATTGTAATCACATATGGATATTAATGTTTATTTATCATCATGATTCATGTGATGATGTAAATTCTTGCTTTAGACTGTATTCAAGATTTAGATTAGATAATTAATCCGGGATTATGTTTTCTTTGTATATTAGCGGAAAATTTTCATAAATAAGCGATAGTCATGGGTTTCATAGATGTCAGAAATGTTGAGAAAAAATTTATAAACCAGTACGCTCTTAAAAGCGTTAATATGGAAGTGCCGGAAAATTGTATTTATGGTCTACTGGGACCTAATGGAGCCGGTAAAACGACACTAATCCGGATTATTAACCGAATTACAGCGCCGGACAAGGGAGAGGTTTTTTTCAGGGGACATAAAATAAAAATGGAAGACGTGTATAAGATTGGCTATTTGCCGGAAGAACGCGGTTTATATAAAAAGATGAAAGTTGGAGAACAGGCTTTATATTTGGCTCAACTGAAAGGAATGAGCAAACATGATGCACTGAAAAACCTGAAAGAATGGTTTGAGAAATTTGAAATTCAGGATTGGTGGGAAAAGAAAGTAGAGGAGTTATCCAAGGGAATGCAGCAAAAAGTACAATTTATTACTACAGTAGTGCATGAACCTCAATTGTTGATTTTTGACGAACCTTTCAGCGGTTTTGATCCTATTAATGCTAATATGTTGAAAAATGAAGTGCTGGAACTTAAAAAGAAAGGTGCGACAATTATTCTTTCAACTCATAATATGAGCTCTGTGGAGGAGTTGTGTGATAATATTACTTTAATAAATAAAGCCGAAAACTTACTCGAAGGCAGGGTTGATAAAATCAGGGAGCAATATAAATCAAATGTATATGAAATTGTATTTAACGGGAATTTGCCTGATCTTAAAAATTCATTAAATGAGAATTATGAAATAATTGAAGAAAATAATGGAGATATTCTTAACTCTGTTAAAGTAAAACTCCTTCATCATACAAATGAAAATGAATTACTTTCCCTGATTATTCCACAAGTTGAAGTTGTATCTTTTAAAGAGGTAGTTCCCAGTATGAATGATGTTTTTATTAAGGTTGTAAGTGAGTTATAAAAAAAATAATTCTGAAAATAAATTGTTATGAGCAAGATAAGACTTATATTACGAAGAGAATATCTAACCCGTGTAAGGAAAAAGAGTTTTGTCGTAATGACAATTTTAGGTCCCATTCTTTTTGCAGCACTGGTAATTGCACCGGCCTGGATTTCGTCGTTAGGGGATACTGATGTGAAAAAGATTGCTGTTATTGATAACTCCGGATTCTTTGAAAATAATATACCAGAAACAGAAACAATAAAATTTGATTACCTTGAGAATACTTCACTTGATGAAATAAAAAGAAATTTTACTCAGACTGATTACTATGCAGTATTATTTATTTCCGAACTTGTATCTCATACCCCTTCGTCTGTAGTGTTATATTCAAACAATAAACCAAGTTTCTCGGTAAAAAATCATATTAGTAATTCAATAGAAAAAGACATTGAAAAAGAGAAACTTTCAGCCGCCGGTATTGATCCTGATGTCTTAAAATCTGTTAAAACAAGTATCAATATAAGAACTGTGGAGTGGACTAAGAGTGGAGAAGATAAAGAGAGTTCAACAGAATTGGCTATGATAGTGGGTTATATAGGAGGCTTTTTAATTTATTTCTTTATTTTTCTGTTTGGTGCCCAGGTTATGAGAGGAGTTATAGAGGAAAAAACGAGCAGGATAATGGAGATTCTTGTTTCATCAGTGAAGCCGTTTCAAATGATGATGGGTAAAATTATAGGTATTGGATTGGTTGGTTTGACTCAATTCGGACTTTGGGTGATATTAACTTTGGTTCTGATTAATGGTGCACAATCAGTTTTTTTCCCTGAACTGGGAACCCAATCTGCCAACCAGGTGGCTATGCAAGATGTAATGAAAGAAACAAATAAAGACCCTAATGCTATATACCTAAATCAAGACCAGGAAGGCGGTTCGGCTGAAGACACTGAAAGTGAAAAGTTTGAAGAAATCTTTGGTGCGCTTAAAGATGTGAATATTGGTCTTATGCTGGGTATATTTGTATTCTATTTCCTTGGTGGTTATTTACTTTATGGTTCTCTTTTTGCTGCAGTAGGTTCTGCTGTTGATAATGAAACCGATACTCAGCAATTTATGCTTCCGATTACTATTCCTCTGATTCTTGCTATTATTGTAATGATTAATGCTATTAACTCCCCACAGGGAGACGTTGCTTTCTGGTTTTCTATTATTCCTTTTACCTCACCAATATTAATGATGGTACGTATTCCATTTGGGGTTCCTTATTGGGAAGTAGCATTGTCGATGATACTGTTGATACTGACTTTTATCGGGACAACATGGCTGTCTGGAAAAATATACAGAACAGGTATTTTAATGTATGGCAAGAAAATTAATTATAAAGAAATTTGGAAGTGGATACGGTATAAAACCTGATTTACTTGTTTTTGATGAGAGTGGGGTTTATGACTTTTCAAAGGTCATATGGACTTATCATGGTATTTTTTTACGATTATCCTGGGTACAGGATCATATCCGCTCGTCCCCCAGGGATGACAGCGGGACAGACGTTTCAGGCCCATCCAGAAACCCCGGCCGGGCCCATGTAGCTTTACAGCTTCAGCCATGTATTGTGAGCATGTGGGAACATGCCTGCATGAAGCGGGAGTGATTGGTGAAATCACATACCTGTAAATATAAACCAACAACAGGATAAATTTTTTTATAATCTTAAAAATCAATTCCATCATTTTTTTTGCAAATTTATCAATTATATAACGCAGGAAAATGTTTTATTAATGGTTACCAAAAAATATGTTATAATTTTGTAAAATTTATTATGTATTTGAAGTAGTGAGTTTTTGTGTAATTTTCTAATTTAGAATCGATATAAATAGAGCAAAAATGTATAAAAAATTCAAAATCATAGGTTACCTTTAGCATGTTTTTGGGATAAAGGTATAGAATGTTTAACTAAAAAAAATTATTATGTTTTATTCCCAAAAAATTGTTTTTAAGTTTTACGATCAATTGATCTCTGTTGCACCGGAGGATATTGTTTGTTGTAAAGCTGATGATGACTGGACAATTATTTGTTTATCTGGTAATAGAGAATTGCAGATTGACAGGATGATTTCCCAAATGATGAGCAAGTTGCCTTCAACACACTTTAGTAGAGTACATAAACACTGGATAGTTAATCTTCACTACATAGACAAAGTAATCTGGGATGAAAATCTTATCAGGATGACAGAAGATATTTTTGTTCCACTTTATCCAATGATGAAATTGAGGCTTGAGAATCTACTTCTGAATAATCCCATCTTTTGCCGTCAACTTGAATATATGGATTAATTTAAAAAAATACGCGGGATTCAAAACAAAGAACATATTAATAATTGAAGGGTGGTTGCATAAACCACCCTTCTTGTTTGTTGATATCCAGATTCCTGTCAAATCATTAAACCGGGATGATTACACCTCTTTATCCCTGCCGATTTTTCCTATACCTCAATACCCCTTTTAGAAAAAGGGAAACATTAGGAATCATTATCAACAATTTTTCTGGCTTTTACTGTGTTTTAATATTTACAATCTTTATAAACTCCTTGTTATTAGGCTTTTAAAAACAAACGGTTAAAAGTAAATGAGTATATTGCATTGCGAAACTAATAATTATTTTCTAAATGTTAATCTGAAATAAGAAGAAAGTTTACAGATTTCATATTTGAGAGGCATAAGTAAATCATTGTCAGTATTTTTTTGTGCATTGGTCATCGAATAATGTATGTTGGCGTAAATTTAAAAAACAGGTATTGACTACTATTATAAACTCCCCTAACTTTATGTTTTTAACCTAATTGTGAGGTATATAATAATGACAACAAAAAAAGGACTGAATCGCCTGTTAATGTCTCTGATATTTATTTTTGGAGCTTTTGCTTTTTTCTCTTGTGAAGAGGATACGATTGATAATGATTTGAATTCTTTGGATGAAATTACCTTAACGGAGTCTGAGGAATTTGATGGCTCAGGTTTAAAGTCAACTGCACAGGAAATTGATTATTGTGGAGAAAAACTAGTTACTACCTTATATGCAGCAAGGCATATAAATGGAGGAACTATAGAGACAAGCAATGATGAAGATTATCTGTATGTTACCATTACTACAAAGGATGTTTGGCATCTGAAACACACTCATGTTTATGTTGGTTTGCTTGAGAATTCGCCACTTTCACGACCGGGTAATCCCCAGGTGGGTCGTTTTCCACACCAGACAGCCCATATATCTTATGTTACAAGTTATCCGTATCTGGTCTGATACAATGAGTGTCTGTGAATGTGTGCTTTATATACACTGGTTCACAGATTCTTTTTTTTATATTCCTTCTCAGTTTTTTCAACAATCATTGTATTTTATAAAAGACAATACCACCGATATTTTTAGAGTTTTACTATTAATTAAATGATATAATTCTGTGGTATGCTTAAATTATTTCTCATTATTGCATTGTTCAGCGCTGTTTCTTGTGTGAATCAGGGTAAAATTGGGAATTATGCTGAAAAAGAAGCAAAAAATATTACCATTCATGTTTCTAAGCGAAGCTGGCATACCAATATAATCCTTCCAGTTGCTTCCGTGGATAGTTTATTGCCTGAATTAAGAGATGATTTTAGCGATAGTGAATATTTTGAGATTAGTTGGGGTGATGAAAAATATTTTATGGCTGATGAAGGAACTATTGGTTTAGCTTTGCGGGCGGCTTTATTCCCCACAAGTTCTGTGGTCCGGGTATTTGGAATGGAGAGGTCAGGGTTGGAATATGGGAGTGATGAGAATTTTGTCAGTTTGAATGTCACGCAGAATGGCCTGGAAAATATGGTGAAATACATTGAAGAAAGTTTTGAGAGAGAGGATAATGGAGAATTTATAAAGCTTACGGACAATGAAGGTGGTCGTATGCATTTTTATTTGTCCTCATTAACTTACTGGGGGCACCGAACTTGTAATGTATGGACAGCCAGGGCTCTCAAAAAAGCTGGTGTTCCTGTTATACCATTTTACGCTATTCGTGCGTCTAATTTGATGAAACAGGTCAGTAAAGTTGAATATTAATAGTTTTTCTAAGTATTCCGGGTTTACAGGTGGAAAAATTTTTTAAACAATTTTTGCGCATGTTCCCATTTCTCTCTGTTCAGGCAATATTTTATTTTCGGCCTTTCTATTGTTCCTTGTATTAATCCGGCTTCTTTTAATTCTTTAAGATGCTGTGACAAAGTTGATTTGGCTATCGGCAATTCTTCGGAAAGATCACCGCTGTAACAGCACGACTGGCTGGAGAGTAATTCCAGTATATAAACACGGACAGGGTGACCTGCGGCTTTTGCATAGCGTGCTAATTGCTTTTGTTCTTCAGTTACTTTTCCTTCCATGCCTTATAAATTTTGATATAAAAATACAAAAAAATGAATAATACAAATTAGTCGGGGTTCCAACCAATATGTTCAATTTGAAGCTGTGTTGAAAAATTTAATTATGGAAATAGGCGAGGAGATAAGAT
>JBKGZD010000078.1:0-11996 GCA_046545795.1 Bacteroidales bacterium
CCTCAAAAATGAGGGAATGGCGGTACTCTTTCAGGAGTTCGATTTGATTTTGGATTTTTTGGATTGATTTTTCAATTTCACTTGTTTGTTTATCTAAATACATTGAAATTATTTCTTGTTCATCTATAGGAGGCACTGCTATTTTATATTGTTCGATTGCAGTTTGAGTAATCCCGTAAAATGTTGTTCCAGTTTTATTTAAATCAACATACCAATTGAAAGGATAAGTTTTGAAATGATAATATAAGAATTTAGTTTTAAATTCATTATTTAAGGGTCTAAATAAAAGCAAATGACTGTTTAATGATGTAGGCCCAGGAAGAAAATCAATATATAAAAGTTTGCCAATAGTTCCATCTTTGGTCATTAAAACATCTCCTTTTTTAACTTGAATTTCAGGAGCCTCATTATATCTCTCTTCGCTAATATGATATACCTCATCCCAATTAATCCTACCATCTTTAAAATTCATTCCTGTAATTAAATAGGGTCCTTCATCTTTGAATTCTGATTGTCTTAAACCTTGCCATCCTATTCTTCCTTTTATATAAGCTATTCGTTTCATTTTTTCTACCTCCCAATGCTCCGGTATCTCTCCAATCCATTCAATGCCTGAATCCTTCATTTTTACGTTGGGGTTGAGGCCTTTGGTTACCGCCTCGTTGATGGTGGCTTTGCGTTCCTCTACCAGTAGTTCAATGAGCCGCTGTTTTTTGGCTATGGTGTTGTCAATTTCTTGGGTTTTGCGGTTTAGAAATTTGGCAATATCATTTTGTTCTGAAAAAGGAGGTTTTAAGAAGTTTAAATTTTTTGTTTGGCTTTGATTAAAAATTGGCAAGGTTGTAAAGCTTGCCCAGTTAATTATTTCATTTCCTATAATTTTCAACAAATAAAAGCCGTATTCCTCATTAATTATATCATCATCAAATGTAATTACATTTAATTGTTGATTACATGTTGCTTTTTGATATGAAATAGCTGCTTTACCTACATTACCTATTCCGGTTAAGTAAGTTGATCTTTCATCATATAAAAAGGCTACTCTATCTTCAATTGCTTTTTCGTTTAATTTTCTTTGAGAGTCACCTAACAAACCATTATTAAAATCTGCAGGCGTGTACCAATTAATTTTTCCATTTTGAAAATAGGATTTATCATGGGGGGTTCCACCAGTATATATACCCTTACAAAAAAATTTAACTTTTGCTTTTTCCCAATAATCAGGTATCTTCCCAAAGTACTCAATTCCTGAGTCTTTATATTTTGGATAAGGTTTAGACATAGTTCTTCAGGTTTTCGAATGTAATATTTTCTTTACCTTCCACTTCTTTGTTCATAGCATTTGAGATAATTTCAAGAAGGTGTTGTGCTCGTTTGGTATAGAAACCTTCAAAATCGTCGTTCATCATTTCATTAATGGGTATCTTATGGGAAGTTAGAATTTCTTTCATTCTCAGCTCGCCCATATTGGATTCCTTCATTATATTTTCAAGATACACACTTGGAGCCTTTTTGCCTATTTTTCGGTTTGTTTTGTAAGATAAAGGGGTTTTATTGATAATGCTATCGTACATTTTCCAGTTATAATTGTTGTTCTCACACCATGCCTTAGGGAAAACGTGATGAATGTCAATAGCCTCATCAAAGTAAATATGTGCATTGATTGTTTCACCAGAACGAAAATCGAATACTCCGTTTTTTAATAATAAAGCATATACTCCTTTATATGCTGCACTATTTCTACTTCGTAATGACACTAACCTTTCAGGATAGAAGTTAGCATCTTTTACTGTTTTAGGAGATGCATCACCATCAGCCCAGTTAACAAGATCCTGTACATCGTATGCAAACCGTGTCTCAATGGCACTGCCATATAACTCTCCCAACACACCACTCCAAAACCAGGTGATTATTTTGTTTCTTACTGACTCAATTTCCGATTTATCATCTAATAATACAAAGGCAACAGCCAAAGGCACAAGCTGGGTTCTATAGGGTAAATCTTTTGAGTCAAATAAGAATTGAGTGTGCAAAAATTTAGCTGCCTTCAAAAAACCCTCAATGGCTTTATCTTTCCAAAATTCAAATTCATTTAATGTTAACTTCAGTATATCTTTTCTCTTGCAAGTTACTGGAGGAAGTTTCCCCTTTTCCAACCTCTGGTCCGCAGCCTCTTTACGTCTTTGATAAGAGGTTAATAAGCTAATTGCTTGCAGAAAATCATCATTTTGAACATTATTCAGAATCTTATACTCAGAAAACTGTTTTTTTATTTTATTCCATTCATCTCTTAATACGTAACCATCAGCCGCAAAAGTAGCTGTTAGCAATTCAAAGACACTCAAAGTCACACCGCCTGTATTTACCTTTTCAAATACCTGACAAATGGCCTCCTTCTCATTTTCCTTTTTCATTATTATAACAGGGAGCATATAATAGTTAAAGTTATTGATTACTTGAGTCTCAAACTCATCCCATAACTTTAACTTTTCTGGTTCATAATTCCAGTATTTATTAAATCCGGCACGCCAATCATGATATTCATCAACCATGTGAACCGGATACATAAGGTTTTTATATTCATATTCACTTTCAGAAAGGTCGAGTTCTATTTCTCTACCAAAATCCCTTTTGATTTTTTTGTCTTCTGGTATAGATACTATGGATTCTTCAAGATCATAAAAGTCACTAAGGGCTTTTTCCATGTCAATATAATACCATCGCTTAATTTGATGCCCTTTTTCGTTTCTTGTTAGAACCACTTTATTAGTAATTATGGCCTGAAATAAAGATGTCAATCGTTGTTGACCATCCAATATTAGTTTCTCTGGTTCAACTTCGTTATTTGCACCCTCAATCGGTCTTGTTTTAAATTTT
Organism: Bacteroidales bacterium; assembly: GCA_046545795.1. Taxonomy (GTDB): domain Bacteria; phylum Bacteroidota; class Bacteroidia; order Bacteroidales; family UBA12077; genus JAGXLC01. The sequence goes on from JBKGZD010000078.1 coordinate 2,878, forward strand.
ACTTCAGGATTACCCGTTTCCTGTAGCATAATAGCACCAATAGGAAATGATTTTGCAACACTGGCCAATATACCTTTAATCCGCCAATCATCCCAAATCCAACTCCGCTGGAAATCGGGAAGTTGTAATTTCCCTTCTTTTATGTCTCTTAATAGGTCGTATAACGATGTTTTTGTTGAATCAAAAGTTTCGTAAGTTTGCATACGCAATGGTTTTATTCTAATATTTTATGGATTTTATCTTCCAAATCTTTTTCTATCATTAAGATGTCTTTCTTAATTTCTTCTGTACTTCTTAATGGTTTGTACTTGTAAAAATATCGTGTAAAATTGATGGTGTACCCCACTTTATTTTTACTGTGGTCAATCCAGGCATCAGGAACGTGTGGTTTCACTTCCCGATCAAAATACTCTTCGATATCTTCTTTCAGCGGCACATTTTCGTAGTCTCTTAAATTGGTGTCCGGCTTGGGGTTGCCTTTTTTATCTTTAACGATTTCACCGTTTTCCCTTACAGGCCGTTCTACTGTTATTCGGGTATATCCAAAATCCTCATTGTCGAATATCTTAGAAGTATCATTGTTTTCAAAGTTGCAGAAAATCTGGGTGATGGTATCAATTTGCTTTTCAGAAATCACATGCCGTTTTTCCCCCAGGCTTTTTTTCATGTCCTGGTAGTAATCTGTAGCATTAACCAACTGGATTTTACCTTTCCGTTTAGGACTTTTATTGTTATTCAGCAACCAAATGTACGTGTTAATCCCCGTATTGTAAAACAGTTGGTTGGGCAATGCAATGATCCCTTCCAACAGGTCGTTTTCAATAATCCATTTTCGGATGTTGGAGACTCCCTGTCCGGCTTGTCCTGTAAACAGCGGAGAGCCGCTAAAAACAATGGCAATTCTTGCGCCTTCCGGGTTCATTTTATGAATCATGTGCTGGAGAAATAACATGGAGCCATCATTCACATTGGGTAAGCCTGCTCCGAACCTTCCACCGAAACCTTTTTTTTCGTGTTCTTCTTTGATTTTCCCTCTTACTTTTTTCCAGTTCACCCCAAAAGGCGGATTGGAAAGCATGTAATCAAACGTTTCATTTTCCAAGCCATCGTTTGAAAAGGAATTACCCAGTTTAATGTTTTGCGGGTCTTGTCCTTTAATCATCATATCCGATTTGCAAATTGCATAACTTTCAGGATTGAGCTCCTGGCCGTATAGGTTGAGTACAGAACTTTCTTTCCCGTTGTACTCATTAAAATACTGGTCGGCTACCGATAACATACCTCCTGTGCCACATGCAGGGTCATACAGGCTTTTTATGATACCTTCTTCGAATATTTCTGAATCCTCTGCAAACAATAGGTGAACCATCAAAGTAATGACTTCACGAGGAGTAAAGTGTTCTCCCGCAGTTTCATTGGAGGCCTCAGCAAACCTACGGATAAGATGTTCAAAAATATAGCCCATCTCCAATTCCTCGATGTTGTATAAGTCAATATTTTTGAAACTTTTAACGGTCTGAAATAACAAGTCAGCCTGCTCCAGTCGTTCAATTTGTTCATCAAACCGGAAATTCTCAAAAACCTCTTTTACACTTACTGAAAATCCGGCAATGTAATTTCTTAGATTACTGGCAATATTGTCCGGGTCGTTGACCAGTTTTTCAAAGTTAAAAGGGCTGTGGTTGTGAAAGAAACGGTAACCGGACTTCTGGTTAAGGATCATGTCGATCATCTCATCTCCCTGATCCTTGATTTTTTCATAGTGTTTTAAGACCTGCGGTTTGGTGTCTTCCAGCAAACAATCCAGTCTGCGCAGAATAGTAAAAGGCAGAATCACCTTGCCATATTCTGCCTGTTTGTAGTCACCACGAAGTAAATCGGCAACACTCCAAATAAAATTCGCTTTATCCTGAAAATTAGTCATAGGTCAATTTTTAAGTAACCTACGAATTTAATAAAAATAGGGAAACATAATTTTAAAGTAATCATTAAAGATTATTTAGGAATACTCTATTGCCTTTTTGGATATTTACGTGATACCTTAATAGCTATGCATTAAATGTAATTATTTTCATAGGGGAATAGCCCATTTGGATGGGTATTAGTAGGATGTTTGCAAAATTGAAAACAGTAATACAAGCAAATTTTTTTCTAATCAGACTTTGTGATTAGGAATGCTTAAATTCATGATACAATGATTTAGATGTTAGACCAAAATCTTTTAATTTTTCCTTTTCTATGTAGGGCAGGGTGTTAAACAGCTTGGGTTTTTCAGGGTTCATGAGATTTCTAAAATCCCTTCTTAGATTATGAAAGTCATTTCTGATATTATGGGCAACTATTTCTATTTTAGTTTTTTCCGGTTTATTTGAGTGTTTAGGAAGTAAGTATTTGTTTATGATCTGGTTGTATAGATCCGGCTTGTTTTTTTTATAGAACATCAAGCCACTCGTACATAGAAAAGAACTATTTTCTTTTTGCATAGAAATATCAAGTTTGGTTACCGGACATACGTTTTTATAATCCGGGAATATTAACTTAATATATGATTGGTTAATTTTCCTCACCATATATATAATTTCCATCTTAGAAAAATCGGTTAATTTTCCCCACTTATTTAGAATTGAATTGAAAATTTGATCTTGAATTTGATCAGAATGATTTTCAACTACTTTTTTGTATCTATTAACCTCCCGGTTGAATGCATTCTTATTTTTATTTTCTGTTTTGAGCTCAATCCAATAATTTCTATTTGACCATTTAATTATTTTCTCTTTTTCTTTGGGCTCTAATAAATCTCCTTTGATTGTCGGATCAATCAATAAGACTTTTGACCAATTTTGAAACAACTCACGGCCTAACCAGTTAAAAACCTCAGGTTTTAATAAATCCAACATTGTTGTTATTCCTAAACGTTTAAGTGGTTTGCTCTTTTTGTATTTAATCTCAATTCTTAAGAGTTCCTGGTTTAGATTCTCTTGTTTTGCTTTATTATACACTTTCAAATCAAATTGTTGATGATTGCATTGTTGATATTCACCATTTTTGACTGAGGTGTTCTTAAATTCTTGCCCTTTGTGGTAAAATAAGTTTCTTAATATTTTATCTGTATTTATCGGAGGTGGAATATTAACTCCTATTTCGAGGTTAATTATCCTCATTTTATCAATTGGTAAATTGAATTCTTCATATAGAATTCTGAAGGTCTGTATTAATTCAAGCAGAGAGAAATCATTGTAGTTAATTTTCCCATCATTATAAAATTTATGTAAACTACCCGATAGATAAAATCTATCTCTTGTATAAATAAATTTCATGCCTTTATAGTATGCTATACTGGAGGTTATTTCACCAGTACTTTCAGTGAAATTAGTTTTAAAATTTAACCTGTTATCTTTTTTCAGTTTTGTCTTTAATTCATTGATATCGAGACATACTTTTATAAAATCAATCATAGTAAAATACTTTTGAAATTAATGGAATAGAATATGTCTCAGGCCTGAGAAAAAATGAGAATAGCAAGTCTTTTGCGCGCTGAAAGACTTGGATTATCGGGTATATTTAGTGCATTGTACACTATTCAATGCAGAATGCACATCATTGCGTTTGTAACGTACTAATCTGCCAATGCGATAGGCTTTTATCCTTCCTTCCATTGTCCATTGATGGAGTGTAGGAAGAGATATTCCAAGCATCTGGGCAGTTTCTTTACGGCTTAGATAATCATCTTTGGATGGACTTTTAGGCTGATGATTTTTAATTTCTTCTTTTACGGTTTCCTGAATGAGTTCCTTGAACTCTTCTTTTGATAAATTTTGGATTTGGATCGTGTTCATAAGCGAAAGATTTTTTGTTTATATCTTTCGCGAATAAAACCTACTTTATTTTGGGGTTAAAATGGGGTTATCGACAAAAATAAAATACGACAAACTATTTTTTTAATCGCTTAATATTCAGTCCAAAATCAAGTAGGATTTTTTCAACTTCTTTAATTGAATGATTATTTGCAGGTGTTTTATCAGTATTATTTAGAAGATTATATAATTCTTTTCTTAATGTTTTATCTGGATTTTCAATATTCATTATCAATCCAAGTAAACGTGAAAGGTAGTTTCGTTTTTCTAAGCCTAAATTTTTATCTCGTGTCTTTAATTCTTTTTTAATATGGTCTATTATACCTAATTCGTAAAGTATTAATAATTGATAGCGAGGTTTTAGATCAGAAATAATAAATTCCTCTTTTTCTAATTCATCTTCATTTTTTTCATTACCATATTTATAATTCAACTCTTGAAATTCACTGTTAATTTTACCTCTGAGGAGAATGTATTTATTATAATGTTTAAAATACAACTTATAATGATATTGAGTTTTACCTTTAGTAAATTCCTCAATATCTTCTATTTCCTCATTATCGTATCTACTATAATATTTTCCATTTTCTTCATCGTACCTATAAAGCTTCCAATCTTTCTCCATACCTTTCATTATTGATTCCACTTCGGTTAAAAGTTCTTTTAGTCTCTTCAACTTATTTCTTTCATCCTTTATTTCTTGTGCCCACTGAAACTTTTTTTCTATTTCCTTTAACCTATGATCCCCATCAATGCTTTTCAACATTGAGATTCTAACAAATTCCTCATTGCTTAGCTTTTTCGGATCAAATTCTTCCATAGTATTGTATTTAAAAATGCAAAATAAGATTAAAAGAGATAAATAAACAAATTATATCAAAAAAGTCTCAAATGACACCAAATGTGACACCAAATAAAAAGCCGTTGCTTTAACTGTTTGTAAAACAACGGCTTTTGGATTTAATTGTGGGCCCACTTGGATTTGAACCAAGGACCACCTGATTATGAGTCAGGTGCTCTAACCAACTGAGCTATGGGCCCTGAACTATTCTTGTTTCACTTACTTAAAGAACTTTTATTGCTTTGCGCCGAGCCAGTTGGACTCGAACCAATGACCATCCCGATATGCATCGGGATGCTCTAACCAACTGAGCTATGGGCCCTGAAATATTTCAACAATTCCTAAAATCGGAGTGCAATATTAATATTTTGTATTGAAATAAGCAACTGTTTTTTGAAAATTTCTTGCTCATCTTTTTGTTCTTTGAATGCAAAAAATCATGCAATTATCCAATTTTGGGGAAATTGCCGTGCATCACAATCGTCACAACCCGCTAAAACCTATTCAAACGCCAACCTCTTATCAGATGGGGCTGCATATATAATGAGTAAAAGCTGTATTTCAAATTCTGCTTAGCATATGGTTATAAGTTTTTCCCGGGAGGAGCTTTTTCTTATAAACCAATCTGAAATCTTACTGGATGCATATGATAAGCGATTTTATGTTTACCGGGGATATCAAGCTTACAATTATACAAGAAATATAAAATAATTTTTCGTTTAATGAAGATAGAAGTTTATTTATATTTGTAATTATAATTTTTTGCAAATGAAATTATTTTCTCTTTTACCTGAAGCCAGAGCTTCTCTTTTTACTTTCAGCACCCACACCCTTAAATATTTCCGAAATGGATTTTAAGTATGGCAATCATAATGGCATTCGTGGGAAGGTTTCTTCATCCGTTGGCTATCCTTATGAAGATATAGGCCATAAACCTGTCGGTAATGAGGAAAGAATTGATGTGCTCGATGCATTGCGAGGCTTTGCTATCATAGGCATTTTAATGATTAATGTCCGTGTTTTCAGTGGGTATGCATATGCCAATGAAGAATTTAACTCTAATCTGATGCTTACTGGATGGGATCACGTATTCGACTGGATTCATATCGTGTTTTTCAGTGGTAAGTTTTATAGCCTTTTTTCCCTGCTTTTTGGTATTGGATTTGCCATCCAGTTAACAAGAACATCTTCGGCCGGGCGTAAATTTATTCCTTTTTTCAGCCGGAGGCTTTTTTTTCTGCTTCTTATAGGCATTGTCCACATGTGGGCTATTTGGTTCAGCGATATTTTGGTGTTTTATGCCATTTGCGGTTATATCCTTATATTGTTCCGAAGCCTGTCTAACAGGCAATTGTGGTGGGTATTCTTTATACTGCTCTTATTTACCGGCCTGCATAATTTGTATTTACAATCTGCTGAAATGCCCTATACAACGCTCCTCATTGAGTGGATTTCCCAAAACTGGGATATCCTGGATCTCCCTGAGGCGTCAAATGAAACTTATACTTTACGAATATCAGATATAGCGGCTGTCATAAGGGATGGCTCTTGGGGGAATATTCTAAAGTTCAATTTTATTGGTCCTTCCCTCAGGGCTTATTTCATAGCTTTCGATGCCCGTATTTTCAAGATACTCGCAACTTTTGTCCTGGGATTCTGGGTAGGGAGGAAAATTCTTTTCAACAGTTTGCATAAAAACCGTCTGTTCCTTGCTAAAACTGCTTTAGCAGGATGGATTATCGGACTGTCTCTGAATATTTTCTTTATGGAAGAAGATATAAACTGGAACGACAGCGCAATTACGATTGTTCTTAGAGAATTTCTTGTTGCCTTTAGCTATATAAGCCTTGCTTCGGGATATGCCGCTTCATTTGTGCTGCTATATGAGAGCAGGTTGAAACCCAGGCTGAGAAGAATATTTAATTCAGTAGGTAAAACTGCCTTAACCAATTATATTTTTCAATCGGTTTTGGGATTATTATTGTTCTATTCGGCTGGTTTGGGTTTAGGCAAATATTTCGGGAGTACTCTGTTGACGCTTTCTGTTTTCCTGATTTTTTTGCTCCAGGCAATACTTAGTAACATTTGGTTGAAATCCTACAAGTATGGCCCATTGGAATGGTTATGGAGAGTTCTTACCTACGGCCGGTATATAAAAAACCGCCAACAGTGAAGTGATGCCGGAAAAATTTACCGGAGCCGGGTGATTCTAAAATAATAAAATGATAAATATACAGTTCTATAACAACTTGCTTAAATATTCAAATTATTGTTCTTATGATAAAAATGTTGATGTTATTTGTTGGTCTTTTTCAGTTTATACAGAATAGCTGGACTGATCAGCTGGAAAAACAATTGGTGAGCATTGAGGATAAAATGGATGGAGAACTTGGCGTTTATGTTAAAAATCTTGCTGATGGTCAAGAACTAAAGTTTAATTCCGATGAACATTGGTATTTCGCATCAACAATAAAAATTCCCTTAGGGATTGCCATCCTTCAAAAAGTAGAGGCCGGCGAAATTTCCCTTGATGATGAACTGACTCTTCGGAAAACTGATTTCGTGGACGGAAGCGGCGATCTGATAAGGCAAAATCCTGGAAAAAAATATACCATCAGGGAACTGCTTATCAAAATGATTAAGAACAGTGACAGCACGGCTACCGATATGCTGATACGGCTGTTAGGAGAGGAGGAGTTTAATGAACAGATCAGGGAACATATGGTTTCAAAGGGAATTAATCAAATTACATCTATTATGCAGGTTCGCTACGATGCATACAGTGAAATACATGATAATATAGAGAATCTCAGTAATATGGATATTGTACGTGCCAATAGCACTGATACGAGGACAGAACGTTACAATACGCTGCTTGAAATGATGAAAATTGACAGGAATGATGCAAAAGTGGGTTCTATTGAAGAAGCCTTCGAAAGGTATTATAGGAGAGACTTGAATTCCGGGAAAGCCGAAGCTATGGGAATTATACTTCAACGTTTATATAAAGGGGAACTGCTGAATAAAGAACACACGGATTTCTTGCTGGATGTGATGAAAGGTGTAACTACAGGAGATCGTCGAATAAAAGCAGGTTTACCACAGGGAACTGAATTTGCTCAAAAAACCGGAACGCAGATAGGGAGGACCTGTAATATGGGAATCATAATACCGGATGGAAAACCTGAGGAGGCTATCATAGTCGTTACCCGTGCTAAGGGATATAACTCCTTAAGCGATGCCGAGAAAGCGCTTGAGGATGTAGGGAAGCTTTTGAGTATAAGGTTTTTGGAATAATGAGTCTGGTTTTTTCCTCGGCTCATTGCCTGCCCGGAAAGCATAAAAGAAAGGCTGTCAGTTATGGCAGCCTTTCTTATTTATACATTGTCTGGCGGTTTACGTGTGCCCGGGGGAAAATGTTTTTTGGACATGATTAGTATGAAGCGTCCATGATAAAATTAAAAATTACCATATGGAAAATGGCCTTTTGTTTTCATTTTCAATTTATAAACAGCTTCCGGTGAGGTCATAAACAATGTTTTGCCTTCTTTCCCTCCCCATGCCAGATTTGTTAGGCGTGGCGTCTCCATTTGCTGAATCAGCTCTCCTTCAGGTGAGAAAATCCATAATCCACCCGGACCGGTAGAATATACATTTCCTTTTGCGTCAACTTTCATACCATCTGCCGCACCATTCTCATCCGATTCCATTTCTGCGAATACCCTGCCTTTATCGAGGGTACCGTCTTCTTGTACCTGAAAAACACGGATGTGATTTTGCCTGCTGTCATTCACATACAATCTTTTTTCATCCGGTGATAGTGCGATTCCGTTTGGTCTGTCAAAATCTCTGATGAGCAGCTGGAGTCCTTCATCTTTCGTATAACGATAAACACCCTGAAAATCAAGCTCCTTATCCTCTTCGTTAGTCCCATACGGAGGATCTGTAAAATAGATGGCTCCGCTGGAACTCACCACCAGGTCATTTGGACTGTTAAGCCGCTTTCCCTGGTAAGAAGTCACAAGCTTCTCAAACGATCCGTCTTCATTGGCTTTAGCAACAGCGCCATCATGTTGTGCGAGGACTAAACGTCCATCCTGGTCGTAGGTTAACCCGTTTGAGTGTCCGCTGGGATTCATGTATTCAGAGGATTCTTCACCGGGAACCCATTTAAAAATAGTATTTGCAGGTATGTCACTGAACAAAAGGTATCCTGAGGGATTCCACACAGGTCCTTCGGTAAATTGGTGACCCTCGGAAATTTTCACCAGCTCGGCATCTTCAGCAACCATTTGCTGTGCTGAGACCGTAAATGCAGGCATCAAAAGGAAGAATAAAATTGCGCTAAGTGATTGGTTGATAGGTTTCATGATTAGCCTCCTGTTTTTTTATAAAACAACCCCCGGATGGTTTTGTTTATCATT
>JBKGZD010000079.1:0-11957 GCA_046545795.1 Bacteroidales bacterium
TTAAATCATAAAACGATCGGGTTAGTATTTTTGGGCAGAAAAATTTTTATATGACCAATGCATCAATCCCATTGCAACTATTAAAGAAACAATAGCAATACCGAAGGTACCCGAAAAGTTGAATATTTCGTAAAAATATATCCCTATCAGGGGTGCTGCAAGTCCCCGCAGTCCTGTTAACGTGAGATGCACTGATTGATAATTTCCGGCTTCTTCCTTTTTGCAAAAATATGATGAGCCTATACTCCATGAAAGAGCCATAGTAGCGGCAAAAATACCTTTAAATAAAATTGCAAGAAGAAGGGAAAAGTAAAGATGTAGTCCAAAAATTTCTACATTCGCCGGAAAATATTCTGTGAATCCTATGAAAAAAATAAACAATGCCAGGGCTACGTAAGTTATGATTACAAATCGTCTTGGGTCAAGCTTACCAATAATTTTGCCGAAAACAGGTAATAGTATTATAGTTAGTATGTTAAAAGCATTTTCATAAAATGCCACACTGGAGTAATTTAAATCCAGCGCATCTTTGTAGAAAATAGTAATTACTGCCTTTGTACTCATGAAAGCAAAGCCGTAGAACATAAAACTGATTTCATAGTGTCTGTATGGTATATTTTTTTTAAGAATATCCACCAGGCTTTTTAATGATGATTTTACTGACTCTGTAAACTTCTTTCGTATTACAGGTTGGCCCTCTTCATATTCAATTCTTGAGAGCAAGAAGATGGAAAAAGCGCCGATAATACCCAATGCCGGAAATACATAAGTATAGGCATATTGAAAGTGGTCGAGTAAAATACCATACAATAGTGTTGTAATGAGCATCAATGCTTTGTTGAAAGATGTGGCGATACTGTATAATTTGCCAAAGTATTCCTGCCTGTAGTTATGTTTAAGTAATAAGTTGATGGTTGGGAAAATTAGAGGCCTGGATAGGAAATAAAACAAGAATATAAACAGGAAAAGCAGATGGTAAAAATGTTGCTGCGAATTGGCAATCTCTTCTGTGGGGAAAAATAAAAGAATAAGTAAAGGCAGGTGTGTTAAAATCCCGGTTATTCTGAGAAACCTTCTTTTGTTTGAAGAACGTCTTAATAGTTCATTGAACAATATAGAAAAAATTAATACAATAACACTGAACTGAAAAAGCATTCCCAGCAGGTAATTTGAGCCCTGCAGACTTTTAATGAAAACAAATTCATTCATGATAAGCGCTCCGCGCATCATCCCATCAATAACAGAATACCCCAGGTGAAGGCGGAAAGCTTTCTTTTCCTTGTCATAGAGATTCTTTTCCAGTGTTTTAATTTTCATTTTCCCTGATGAGTTAACCTGCATAAAGGTATGCAGAATAAAATAAGCGCCTTCAAAATTAATTAAAGGCACTTATTGAAAACATGAGTTTTATCCAACAACAAAATTATTATGTTATTGTTTGTCAAGTCTCAGGATAGGGTAGGTGTTAAAATCTTTAATCAAATATTCAAATTCCGGGTAATTCACAAGTCCGGTCATTGACTGTGGCTCCAGGGCAATAATGATTTTGTTGGATCTGAGCTGTGCTGTTGGAATCATCAAATATTCTCCGTTTTTAATTTTTTTATCACTCTTTTGCAATTTAACATCGACATTATAATTCTCCAGTTCCTCATCAATTGTCTTTTGCTTATTCAATAGCTTATATTCATGTAAACAATGGTCTTCTGAAGGAATATATTTTGTATACTGAACAAAGCTTCTGTCTAACCATTTTATTAAATTACTGTCAGCAGCAGGAATCAAATATGCTGATGGTTTTTCTATATCCAGCGATGATTCTCTTTCGGAATGATAATTATCTACTACAAAAACTGTATCTTCACCTGTTTTTATTGATTTAAGTGGATACTCCAGGGGTTTATCTCCCTTTACATGTTTCATTCTTATAGTAACTTTGTCTCCTCCATCATGTTGAATTAATTCTTCCCTGGCATCGTGGACTTTATGTTTTATTTTGTTTCTATTTTTTGCCGCAACCTCAATAAACCCCTCAGCTGTAACGTATTGGCTTTTTGTTCTTCGCTCAATATTATCCAGGGAATCTTTTCCCCTGATTCCTTCTACAATAAAAGAGGAAGTATTTAGTATACCGAAGCTCTGTCGTCCATCATTAATATCCACTGTACTGTGCCTTAATCTTTTTCCATCGGGAAAATTTCCCAGGGTATATTCAAAAAAGGAGTATCCCTCATTATTCAACTTTTCTTTCATGAATGGTTTTACTGCTTCATAAAAGAAATTTGTTACCTCAGTATCAATATTCAGGTTTGTCAATCCCCCTATCTGAATATCAAAGTCTTTCAAATATCCAAACTCTTTCCACCTGCTTGAAAACGGATAGTATTCATGAATATCAACAGTCATTTCTGGTTGATATCGTTCGAAAACTCTGTGTAATGCCTGTGTCTCTGGTTGTGATAAAACCAGGTGATCTCTGTTTAAATCTGCATCATTGGCATTTCTCCTTTGATTTCGGTCACCTCCATCCGGGTTCACTTGTGGCATTATTAACAAGTCTACTTTTTTGAGCCACTTATCGTACTCTTTTTGTAAAAGTTTATCAATCAGCAATAGCATACCTTCTTTACCTGAAGGTTCATTCCCATGTTGCTGGGCAAACATGAAAAGTTTAACCTTACTGTTATTAAATTTTCCGTCTTTTGAGAATTTCACAAGAGGTATCTTTTTGCCGTCGACTGAAGTCCCGACATACTCAACTGATAGCCTTTCACTCAGGGAGTCAACTTTTTCCAGGTATTTTAAAATATTTTCATGACTGGTAAGCTTTTGAAAGTCAGCTTCAATTATTGGTGGTACAATACCTTTATAATGTTTTTCTTTTTGACTGGTTTGAGTACAGCCGGTGATTAATAATATAAAAATGATTATGCAACTTAATGTTCTCATAATAAATGCATTATGTTAGACAATCTTGATTCATTGTGTTAATTTAAATGGATGTTTTAACACTGAATACTTTATTTTATGACGAATTCTATACATTGCCGTTTAATCTGTATTTTTAAGCCTGAAAATGTATGAATTATTCCCATGATGTGCTTATTAAACCTTATACAAATTAAGTATGTTTATACCCTTAAAAAAAATATTTAGTTTTGTTGTAAAGTTCAATTAAAAAAAATATCAAATGGAAAACAATAAGAAAAAAAATCGGTACCAGAGAATATATGAACAGTTAAAAGAATTATTACCAAAGAGTAACGACGAACTGGCGCGTATGGCTACGGTGGTAGCAGTATTACATCATAAAATAGATTATTATTTCTGGACGGGGTATTATTTTTTGAAAAATGGCCGCCTCATTGTAGGACCTTATCAAGGACCTGTGGCATGCCAGGAATTAGAAAAAAATACAGGCGTTTGCTGGACCGGGATTAATAACCAGGAAACTGTTGTTGTACAGGATGTTGAGAAGTTCCCGGGGCATATAGCCTGTGATTCAAGATCTAAATCTGAAATAGTGGTTCCATTGCGCAACAATGAAAATGAGGTTATAGGTGTTCTTGATATTGACAGTAAAGAATTAGCAGCATTTGATGAAACTGACAAAGAAGAACTTGAAAAGATTGTACAGTTAATATTCCACGTTTAATAATATTTGTCGATAAGGAGGAATAGCTATTAGAAAAAAATTATTTTCAAAAACCTGTTGTTTGAATAAGATAGTAGTACTGCAAAGATTGGTTTATCTTTCTGTGTTTTTTATGCTATTTTTCTCTATTGAAGGGTTTGGTCAGTTAAATATTTCATATTATCTGGAAAAAGGAAGGAACAACCTACAGTTTTATAAGTATTCAGAAGCAATAGAAGATTTTAATATTGTAATACGTAATAAATCTGACTATGCTGAGGCTTATTATCTCAGGGCAATTGCCAAATACAACCTGGGGGACCTGCACGGAGCTGAAGAGGATTATACTCAGACTATCAAGCTGAAATCGAATGCTGCTAACGCCTATTATTACCGTGGGATTACCCGCATCCAACTCTATAATTTTCATGGCGCTATTGAGGATTTTAACCGCACTATGGAGTTCAGAACTGCCGGCAAGGAATTGTTAACGCAAAGAGGATTTAGTTGGTTGAGACTGGATGAGAATAATAAGGCTATCAAAGATTTTAACAGTGCTTTAAAATTTGATTCCACAGAAAGGAGAGCATATTTCTATAGAAGTTTGGCATTTCTGAACAAAGGGGATACTGCAAAAACCATTGAAGACTTAACAAGAGTGCTGAGCATTGACAGTACCTATACAGATGCACTCATTACCAGGGGGCAAGTGTTTTCACAACAAGAATTATATCAAAAAGCATTAAATGACTTAAACAAAGCCGTTAAAGCAGATAAAGAAAATTTTGAAGCTTATCTGCACCGGTCAATGGTTTACTATCATTTGGGCAAGCTTGAAGAGGCTATGAATGATTTGGATAAGGTTATTGAACTCGAACCTTCCAACGCACTGGCTTATTACAACCGGGCATTGTTAAAATTTGAAATTGGGGCATATGATGATGCTATAGAAGATTACAACAAAGTTCTGGAATTCAATCCGCAAAATATTTTAGCCTATTTTAACAGGGCTCTTGTGGAAATGGAAAGAAATAATTATACCAGGGCTGTCAGGGATTTTTCCTTAGCTATAAATTTATACCCTGATTTTGCTAAGGCTTATATGAACAGGTCAATTGCCAGGGCAGAACTGGATGATTTAGAAGGTGCATATGAAGACAGGCAGAAGGCGCGGCAAATATTTTCAGAGTACAATACTGACCAGCTCGAAGAAATGAATTTTGCTGATACATCGGAAAATTTCAAAAGGCTGATATCCCTCCAGGGGAGCAAAAACCTGCCTCATCAATTTGGAAATGCGGACGAATCTATTGAACCTATCGAAAATTATGTTTTCAGTTATATTGCTGATAAGGAAAGTAATGTGAAAGACGTATTGGAGCGATATACAGATGTAGAAAAAGCAGCTAAAAAATATGACTTCATCGAAGGGTTCAAATTTGATTTTGGATATTACAGAGGGGAAGACAATCACAGTGAAGTTTTCACGAATGTAAAGAACAAGATTGAAAAAAATCCTGATTCTTTAAAGCTTCAATATCAATATGCTTTATTGAATAGTTACAGACAAAATTTTAATGAAGCGATTGAAACAATGAATAATATTGTCACTGAAGAGGATAATTTCCTGGCTTTCTATATCAGGGCTAATTTGAGAACACAGATGATCGATTATATAAGAACATTGCAAAATGAAACAAAAAATGTCAGCATACAATACCAGACTACCGATCAATTATTGCAGCAGCCAATAAGTAATGAAGTTGAATACCATGATTATGACAGAATAATTGAAGATTACAATGAAAGCATAAGACGAGCGCCAAATTTTATTTATGCTTATTTTAACAGGGCCAATGTAAAAGTTAAAAATAAAAACTACAAAGAAGCAATTGATGATTATGGGAAGGCTATATTAATTGAACCGGATTTTGCAGAGGCATATTTTAACCGCGGTTTGACTTATATATACCTGCAAAATGCCGAGAAAGGCTGTATCGATTTGAGTAAGGCAGGAGAGTTGGGAATAGAAAAGGCTTATGACGCTATTAATTTTTTCTGTCAATAACAAAGTCTCTTCTTCATTCGATCGCTTGTCTTATTCCCAGGCAGCATTATTCTCCCTTTCGCCGAACTGTTTTCTTGAATACATAATACAGTGGGATACCAGCCAGTACTGTTAAGAGGGCTATTGAAGAGGCGCCGGGCCTTTCTGTAAAGCCTAAAATCAATATCAGGAGATTTACTAGGATGAAAAATGCCGGAAGCACTGGATATAAAGGAACTTTGTAATTCTTTAGTTTTTGCTTGCGTAATTTAAAGATGCCTAATACGGCAATTATGGGGAAAATGCCTAAAGAAAATCCTATATATGTAAGAATGTCGTCAAAAGTTCCGCTCAGTACTATTATGATAGCTACCACTACCTGGATAACAATAGACCAGTGTGGTGTACCTGTTTTAGAGTGAACTTTGGCAGCAAAAGGGAAAAAGTGACCTTCTTTAGCCATAGCATAATAAATTCTTGGTCCGAGAATAATAAGGGAGCTGATTGTAGAGAGTAAACCAATAGCAACCAGGAGGGAGAAGGCCTTGCCAAATGATGAACCTAATAATTTTGATGCAGCTCTGCCACCGACGGATACCACCCCTTTCATTTCTCCCGGTGGGAGGGCATAAACGAATAGAATATTGAGGAGAATGTATAGTATGATTACAATCAACGTTCCTGCTAATAAGGATCGGGGGAGGTTAATATTTGGGTTTTTTACTTCTGAGCCAATATATGATGCTGCATTCCATCCGCTGTATGCGAACATTATCCACATAACCGATAGTCCAACTACTTTGAATCCGCCTGAATCTGCTTCTGAGTTAGCAATAGTTTTGAAATTACTGATGTCACCATCTCCAAAAGAAAACCCGACTATGATTAATCCCACTACAAGAAAGATTTTTAACAATGTGAAACCATTATGTACTTTAGTTCCAAATACTACTCCGCGCATGTGGATGATTGCAAAAAAGAGGATGACAATAATTGCCAGCGATTTCTGAAAAATAATAACACCGGATATTCCATTAATATCACTAAAATTCTTGATTGCAGGAAATGCTTCAATAGTATATTCACTAACAGCTATGGAGGTAGCAGCCACGGGAGCTGAAAACCCTACAATAAAAGAAATCCAGCCACTGAGAAAGCCGGGAATAGGGTGGAACAGTTTTGAAATGTACAGGTATTCCCCACCGGCATATGGCATAGCTGTGCTGAGTTCCGCGTAACAAAACGCTCCGCTAAGTGCAATAATACCACCCACGCCCCATAAAGCAACCATCAAGACCGGATTGTTTAAGTTTTCCATAAGAAGGCCGGAAGTGGTAAAAATACCTGTACCCACCATATCTGCAACAATGATGGAAATTACGGCAAATAAACCCAATCTCCTGGTAAGGCCTTTATGTGTTCTTTCACCAACCATAATTCAGAATATCTATGTTTCTTCGAAATTCTCCGGATTGATGAATTTTTTTTGTATCCATCTTATTGGATAATAAATTATTAAAATGAACAGCGTTAATCCTATTGAGAGTATGTAATAACCAAGTGCAACACTAATACCCAGGCCAGTAGAATATAGAATGGAAGCAGCTGTTGTCAGGTATTTTACCTTATAAATTTTTTCCACATGCATTACAGTTCCCGCTCCAATGAAACTCACTCCAACAATAATAGCCTGGATTATACGGGTTGGATCGGTTTCTATTATATCACTTAAACCATGGTTTTGAAAATGTATAGTGATTCCTTCCCCTAAAGTTACTAAAAGAGCAACTGACCCTCCTACAATCATATTGGTTTTTATTCCTGCAGGTTTATTTGTCTTCTCTCTTTCGTAGCCCACAATGCCGGATAATACAGCGGCAATTACAACATCTAATAGGATTCTCAGCTCAAACATTAAGTCCATGGCAATGTTTTTGTTTAAGGTTTAACGTCATTAGGTTAACATGCAGTATGTATTAAGGGTTAAATATGTTGCCAACCAGTTGTACAATATAATAAATATTCTCATAACCACTATTTTATGATTTTAAAAATTGAACAAATAAACATGATTTTTGTCATATTTATCGCTGTCATAGATAGGAATAATTTGGTAATTATTCAGACTATCACTTGAAAATGTTTAATTAAAAATCTATGTTATGGGAAAGATTAAATTTTTATTTATTGGTTTATTTCTGTTATTAACAGGAGTCGTAACGGCTCAATCTACTCAATGGGAGATTGATAAATCACATACGAAAGTTCAGTTTGTTGCAAAACACTTAAAAATCTCAAATGTTAACGGGCAATTTAAAGATTTTTCCGGTAAAGTGAATGCCAGCAGTGAAGATTTTACTGATGCTGACATCTCTGTAACAATACCAGTTAAAAGTATTGATACAGACAATGAAAAACGGGATAAGCATTTGCTGGGTGAAGATTTTTTTGAAGCCGAAAAATATCCTGAAATAACCTTTGAAAGTGTATCTATTAGTAAAGAAGAAGGGGACAACTACAAACTTAAAGGAGATTTGACAATTAAGGACATTACACGAACTGAAAATTTCAAACTTGAATATTTAGGAACAGTTGAAGCTATGGGTGCTACTCGTGCCGGTTTCCAATTAACAGGTGTAATCGACAGATTCGACTATAATGTTGACTGGGACAATACTTTTGGCCAGGGATTGGTTGTTGGACGGGACATAAAGATAAATGTCGATGTTGAGCTTATCAAAAAAGAATAGACATAAAAAAAGGATGCCATCGTGATTATAAGAAGATGGCATCCTTGAGTTTTTAGTCTATGTCTTGCATGTATTTGTATAATTCACTATCAGTGGAAAGAATAACAGTTGTGCTGGTATCAAAACTGGCTTCAAATGTTTCCATAGATTTTATGAAATCGTATAATTCTCTTGAACGCGTTGATTTGTTGTATGCACTGGCATAAATATTTGCTGCTTTAGCATCTGCTTTACCTTCTATGGTTTCAGCTTCTTTATACGCCTCAGATCTTATACGGTTAAGTTCCCGTTCTCTTTCTCCCTGGATTCTGGAGGCTTCTCCTTCACCTTCGGAACGGAACTTCTCTGCAATTCGGAAACGTTCACTTTTCATTCTGTCATATACCCGGTTTCTGACTTCTTCAACGTAATTGATTCGTTTAAACCGAAAATCTAAAATTTTAATACCAAGGTCTTCAGTCTCTTTATTTGCAGTTTCCAGGACCTTCTTTTGAATTTTGCTTCTACCTATTTCTATATCAGGCAGGGAGTCTTCTACAATTTCACTTATCTTTGCTGTAGTATCTGGTTCTCTGCTTGTGCTCCTGATAAGTTCTTCCAGGTTGTGGCTTGCAATATTGTCTCTTGTTTCCCCGTCTAAAATATCGTCAATTCTTGACTGGGCACCTCTTTGATTTGTAAGACGCTTGAAAAACTGAAGTGGATCGGTGATTTCCCAGCGGGCATAGGTGTCTACAAAAATATATTTCTTTTCTTTTGTAGGTACCTGGTTAGGATCTCCGTCCCATTCAAGATAGCGTTTCTCAAAAAAGTTGGCTTTATGGATAAACGGTGTTTTGAAATTTAACCCCGGCTCGGTAATAGCTTCTCCAACTGGTTTTCCAAATTGCGTAATTACAACCTGCTCGGTTTCTTTTACAATGAATGCGCTTTGCGTAAGCACAATAATGCCTGCAATGATAACAGCAATTATTAATGTGATTTTATTTTGTTTCTTCATATAGATTGGACTTTATTAATTGTTTAGTTCTTTTTTAAGGAGAGGAATTGCATTATTCCCGTCCTTTGTTGTAATAATCTTATCTCCGAGTTTAGGCAGAACTTCCTGCATTGTTTCGAAATAAATTCTTCGTTTTGTCACTTCCGGGGCACTTACATATTCCCTGTACAGCTCATTAAAGCGATTAGCATCACCTTCGGCATTATTTACTCTTCTTGTTGCATATCCTTCTGCCTTTTCTATGGTCTCTTCTGCTTGTCCTTTGGCTTTTGGAACGACTTTATTATATTCTGATTTAGCCCGGTTGATAAGCGTTTCTCTTTCCTGCTGGGCTTCATTTACTGCATTAAATGCCTGTTTGACAGGGTCTGGCGGATTCACATCCTGAAGCACTATCTGGGCAATTTGGATACCCATGGAGTATTCCCTGCATAATTCCTGTACTTTTTGCTGTACCTCGCTGGCAACTTCTACTCTGCCTACTGTAAGAACTTCGTTAACCGTTCTGTCTCCTACTACTTGTCTTACAACAGCTTCTGAAATTGCCCTCAGGGTATTATCTGCATTCCTTACTTTAAAAAGATAGTTGTATGGATTGTCTACCCTGTATTGTACTACCCATTCAACATTAGCCAGGTTTAAGTCTCCTGTTAACATCAGTGATTCATCTTGAGTTGAACTGTTACGGGCATAACTTGTTTGGATCCCCGGTTCTGACGTGCGAAATCCAAACTCCTGCTTTTTTTGTCTTTCAACAGCAACTTTATAAACTTTTTCTATAAAAGGAATTTTTGTTTTTAATCCTGAATTAGCTGTACGTACATGTTTGCCAAATCTCGTTACCACGCCAACTTCTTCCGCACCGATTTGGAAAAATGAGCTGAACCCGATAAGAACTAATACAATACCAATAATGATAGGCTTGTAATGTTTTTTGATGATTTGCTCAATTTCGGGAGCATTTGATTGATTGTTAGTCATATATATTTTGTTTTAGTTTGTTGCAATTTACAATTAATAATACGGGTGACAAAAGAAAAAAATTGGTTCTTGTTTTAATTTACAGATTTTGTGAGGGTTTTAATTACCCGGGTTTATGGGTGAATAATTTATTCCATCAGGTTCTTTGCCAGCTTCAAAATGACCGATAATTTCCATTTTAGTTAAATCAAAGACCGAAACAACATCCGAGCGGGTATTGGCTACGTATACCGTATTGTCGTCTGGTACCACCAATCCTATAGGCACTGAACTGCCTTCGAATTCCGAGAAATACCTTTCAGGATCCTTGTCTTCCGGAACTGGTGGGGTTAGCTTTATTTTGCTTATCAGCTTTTTCTTTTTGGTATTAAACACAGCTATTTCTCCTGATTCTGCATTGCTTACCACGAAGTGTTTTCCTCTTGGCGAGAATTTTGCCCGAATGGGAAAATCGCCGCAATCAATTTTTTGAATTCTTTCAAGCGTATTTACATCAAAAACAGCTATTGAATTTTCTCCCCGGTTCGTTACCCACAATTCATTTCCACCGGGTGATACAGCAATACCTTCTGCCCCTTCTCCACTGTGCATTTGTTTTAATAATTCCCCGGTTTCCAGGTTAAACGCTGTAACATTCCCTGTGCGTATGCTTGAAACAAAAGCATATTTGCCGTCAGGGGTGGCAGCAACCATATGGGAAATTTCCTGCTCTGTGTTCATCTTTTTTTCAATATTACCGTTTTCTATATTGACCACCAAAAGACTATTGCTGCCTTCTGTGGTGGCAAGTAGTTTATTTGTACCCTCTATCCACTTCATACCGTGAGGACGAGTGTTTTTTCCAAGGTCTATAGTTTTTATTAATTTTGCCTGTTCTATATTATAGACAGACAGGCTATTACCCGGATTTTCTTTGTCTCCGTAATTGCTTACTACAGCATATTTCCCATCACCGGAAATCTCTACCTCATGTGGTTGAAGTCCTGTAGGAATTGTTTTGAGGGTTTTGCCGGTTTCCCTCTCTATCAGGGAAATATTATCGCCACTTTTATTGGCAACTACCAGGATGCCTTTTTTCTCATTCACTTTATCTCCTTTTGGAAGTAGCATTGAGATAAAAGATATAGCTATAATAGCTATTAGCGTAAAAAGAACTGATTTTTTCATATGGTTATTTTTAATTTTTCAAAGTTCATATGGACGTATCATATCTCTGAGTTTTGATTTAAAATGATTGAAAAGGATTTTCTTATTCTATTTTATAATAACACAAAAGCGACTCAATAGTTTAGAGAACTTTACCCGGGGATAATCGTAAGGAATTTGAAACGGATTTATGGTCCCGGGAATCCTGATTACAATGAAGCATACCAAATTTATCTTACTGAACTTAACCAATTAACAAATTTACCAATCAACCAATCCTGTCACCATGTTCTTGAATCTCTTCAAAATTAGCCATAGCCACAGCTGAGGTATCAATAAAATCGTTTGACAATACCCACTGAACAGCTCCAGGAAAGGACTTTTCTTCATTTTCATGAA
>JBKGZD010000080.1:0-11908 GCA_046545795.1 Bacteroidales bacterium
ATTTCGGATTTTTTGCCTTAATATCTTCCGTGACATCTTATCCACTCTTCGATTATAATCTGAAACAAGGGAAGCTCCACTTTTCTGATGACCAACAACCCGCTCTATTTCAAGGTTCAAAGCATCAAGATAGTCATAAAACCTCATTAATAAATCTTTGTGAGCAATTTCGTTTCCTTTACTCGTCAAAAAATCGTTTCTTTCAAGTCTATCCCGGCGACCCGGCAAATTTTCAACATATTCGCTATCAGTATAAATACGGATAAGGTTATAATCCTTGTAATGTTTCTTTATAAATTCAATGCATTCAAGAATAGATAATAATTCCATTCCATGTTGAGAAACTCCCTGGAGAGTGTCATAAAGAACCTTTTCCTGGTTATTGAATAACACAATACCAGCCCATGCCCCTGTTTTGGTTTTCGGGTCAAAACTTGCATCTGTGAATACATTGATTGTATGGCTATCTGACTTAATCACTTTATGCTTTTTATTTTACCATAAAAATAGGAGAAACACTAATATTTCTTGAATTAACCAATTAATATCTAATTCATATAATTCATGATATTATCTCCAATATCGGCCAACACAGCCCTAAAACTCTGATACAGCACCTTTTTTGGGATAATCCAGGGTATAATGAAGTCCCCGGCTTTCTTTCATGTCTTTTGCCATTTTGATGACCAGGAACCCTACATTTATCAGATTGCGCAATTCGCAAAGTTCTTTAGAGAGAATAGACTTTTCGTAAAGTTCTTCGGTTTCTTCATGTATAATTTCAAGCCGTTTCAAAGCTCTCTCCAGCCTTAGATTGGAACGTACAATCCCCACATAATTGCTCATAATCTGGTGCACTTCCTTAAAATTCTGGGTAATCATAACCATTTCCTCGGGATAGGTAGTTCCGGAATAATCCCATGGTGGAATACCCTCCTTAAAACCAATAGCTTCGATACGATCTGCAGAATCTTTGGCAGCACGGTCGGCATATACAACAGCCTCCATCAGTGAATTGGAAGCTAAACGATTTGCACCGTGAAGTCCGGTCGAAGAGGCTTCTCCTATGGTGTACAAACGGTCTATTGCACTACGCCCGAATTTATCTACCGTAATTCCTCCACAGGAATAATGAGCGGCAGGGGTGACAGGAATGTAATCTTTGGTGATATCTATATTCAAAGTTAGACACTTTTCGTAAATATTCGGAAAATTATTTTTTAAAGCCTTTGCCTCTAAATGAGTACAATCAAGATATACATAATCATCACCTCTTTTCTTTTTCTCATTATCAATAGCCCTGGCAACAATGTCCCTGGGAGCCAGACAGCCTCTTTCATCATATTTCTGCATGAATTCTTCTCCATCCGTAGTTCTGAGAACCGCTCCAAAACCTCTCATTGCTTCAGTTACCAGGAAAGCAGGTCGTTCCCCGGGATTATACAGAGCAGTGGGATGAAACTGGATAAATTCCATATTCTCAATATTTCCTTTAGCCCTGTAAACCATAGCTATGCCATCACCAGTTGCAATTGGCGGATTGGTGGTTGTATCATAAAGATTCCCGACGCCTCCGGTGGCAATAACAGTAATCTTTGACAGCAATTTATGCACTACAGAGGTTTTTAAATCCATCACATAAGCGCCGTAGCATTCAATATCTTCATGATACCGCCTGACTGTCTTTCCTAAATGGTGCTGCGTTATAACGTCCACAGCAAAATGATGCTCCAGCACATCAATATTATCGTGCTCAAGTATTCGCTGAATAAGCTTTTGTTCTATCTCTTCTCCTGTGTTGTCTTTATGATGCAAAACCCTGTATTCTGAATGACCTCCTTCTCTGCCTAAGTCATATTTTCCATTCTCCTTTTTATCAAATTCAATACCCCATTCTATAAGCTGCTTAATTTGCGATGGCGCTTCACTAATAACCATCTCAACAACTTCGCGATTACACATCCCATCTCCGGCGATCATTGTATCACGAATGTGCTTTTCATAATCATCAGGAGGATACATGACAGAAGCTATTCCTCCCTGTGCATATTTTGTATTGGTTTCTTCAAGTGTCGTTTTCGTAATTAAACCAACTTTCCCTTTATGAGCAACTTTAAGTGCATAAGTCAAACCTGCAATACCAGTACCTAAAACCAGAAAATCGTATCTTCTTTCCATTATTCCCATTTTTACAGTTAGAAAGAGTTATCCCGGATAATTCATGAATTTTAAAAAAATCTTATGAATAATACAGATTAGCAAAGATAAATATTTCTTAGAAGGATCGTAAATTTAAAAAATAGCCAGAGTCTTTTTAAATATTCAAAATATCATTCTATCTTTGTCTGATTAAAAGCAAAAAAATGAATTATACTATTAAACACATAATGAAGAAAAATTCTAAACATATTCCCCCAACGGGATAGGCGAAAACTGTTTATATATAAATATTTGTAAGGTCTGCAGTTTTCGCAGGCCTTTTTTTATTCAATAACCAACAAAAATTGCTTGTATAATGAAAGTTTTAAAATTTGGAGGCACATCTTTAGGTACCCCGGCAAAAATGCACTCAGTTATTGAGTTAATCCGGGACAGTAAGCCAAAACTCATTGTCCTTTCCGCAATGGCAGGCACTACTGATAATTTAGTCGAAATAACCAATTATCTTTCAAAAGACAATAAAGATACTGCAAAGGAACTTACTTCTGCGATGGAAAAAAAATATAAAAAGATTATCTCTGACTTATTCAAAACCCGCGAATATCAAAATAAGGCACTCGGCATGGCGCTTTCCCATTTCAATCATATTCGCTCATTTTTTCATAAATTCTACTCTTTACCACAAAGAAATTCAATTCTTGCCCAGGGAGAGCTTCTTTCATCGTCGCTATTCCACTTTTTACTAGAGGAAGAAGGAATCAAAGCAACGCTGCTACCGGCATTAAATTTCATGCGTATTGACAGGGCGGAAGAACCTGATGAATACTACATAAAGGAAAACCTGGAAAGAGAATTGCAAACACATCAAAACAGTAATCTATTTATCACCCAGGGCTATATTTGCAGAAATGCTTTTGGTGAGATTGATAACCTCAAACGTGGAGGTTCAGATTACACGGCTTCTCTTATAGCTGCAGCAGTTGATGCAGAAGAATTACAAATATGGACGGATATCAACGGTTTCCATAACAATGACCCCAGGTACATTAAAAATACTTACCCTGTTCGTAATGTTTCATTTGATGAGGCTGCTGAACTCGCCTATTTTGGAGCAAAAATTCTTCATCCATCAAGTGTATTGCCTTGTAAAATAAAGGATATCCCGGTAAGACTAAAAAATACAATGAATCCGGATGATGAGGGGACTATTATATCGAACTCGTCTACAAAAACGGATATAAAAGCTATAGCTGCAAAAGATGGAATAACAACCATTAAAATTAAATCTAACCGTATGCTGCTGGCTTATGGCTTTATCCGAAAAGTTTTTGAAGTCTTCGAAATATATAAAACACCTGTAGATGTAATTACTACGTCAGAGGTAGCACTGTCTGTCACCATAGATAAGACTGAAAGTCTGGAAGAAATTCTTGATGACCTGAGAAAGCTCAGCACTGTTGAGGTAGAACAAAACCAAAGCATCGTATGCATTGTAGGAGATCTTATTGCAGAGAAGAAAGGAATTGTAGCAAGGATTTTTAATGCCCTGAAAAATATCCCGGTCAGAATGATTTCCTATGGGGGAAGTGACTATAACATCACCCTCCTGGTAAAAACAGAAGACAAAGTAAAAACTTTAGAAACCCTCAACCAAAATTTGTTCAGCCATGATCAATAAACCCAATATAAATCATCTTTTAAAACCTGACACACCCTTTTATTACTACGACCTGGATATTTTAAGAAAAACGCTGGATAAGCTGAAAACTATCCAGGAGCAATATGGTTTTATCATTCATTACGCTATAAAAGCTAATGCCAACCCCAGGATACTAAGACTCATCAGCAATAACGGCCTGGGAGCAGATTGTGTAAGTGGCAATGAAATCGCCCATGCCCTCAGTAATGGATTCAACTCTAAAGATATTGTTTATGCAGGAGTAGGGAAATCAGATAAGGAAATAGATATGGCACTGGACAATGATATTGCTTATTTTAACTGTGAGTCATTACCCGAAATTGAAGTAATCAATGAGCGCGCTGGACTAAAAAATAAGACAGCAAGGATTGCGCTTCGGATAAATCCGGGTATAAAGGCAGACACTCATCATTATATTACCACCGGTGTGGAAGAAAATAAATTTGGGATTAACAAGTCAGATTTAATACAAGTTATCCGTGCATGCAAAGCGATGAAGAACATTGCCCTTCAAGGCTTACATGTCCACATTGGTTCACAAATACAAGACATCGATATTTTCAAAAGCCTGTGTATCAGAGTCAACGAACTACAGGAAACCTTCAGAAAAGAAGGGGTGCATGTATCATATCTCAACCTTGGTGGTGGTTTGGGAATAAATTATGATGCCCCTGAAGAAAATACCATTCCTGATTTCACCTCTTATTTCAAAGTTTTCGACAAATTTTTAACTCGTATCCCCAACCAACATATTCATTTTGAATTGGGTCGTTCAATAGTCGGTCAGTGTGGGTATTTAGTAACAGGAGTTTTATATGTAAAAGAAGGGCAGCATACAAAATTTGCTGTCGTGGATGCAGGAATGACTGAACTTATAAGACCTGCCCTTTACCAGGCTACCCATAAAATCACCAACCTAACAAGCAATAATATACCTGAAAAATATGACGTAGTAGGCCCAATTTGTGAATCTTCTGATTATTTTGGAAAAGAGGTTATGCTGGAAAAAACAAACCGGGGTGACCGCCTCTTGATATACAGCACAGGCGCATATGGAGAAGTAATGAGATCGAACTATAACCTCCGGGAACATGTTAAATCTTATTATTCGGACGATTTTCCAGCGTAGAAAAATAAACGGTCAGCTTTATGAAAAGAAAACATTTTAAGCTATTTTTGTCGGATTAATTAATAAGCAGAAAATTATAACAATATGGCCCAGGAAGATCTCTTCAAAAAAATTATTGCACACGCAAAAGAATATGGTTTTATTTTTCAGTCTTCAGAAATTTATGATGGATTAAGCGCAGTTTATGATTACGGTCAAAACGGCGCACAGCTCAAGGAAAACATTAAGAGGTACTGGTGGGAATCGATGGTCAAATTGAATGAAAACATTGTAGGACTGGATGCTGCTATTTTCATGCATCCTAAAACGTGGGAAGCCTCTGGTCACCTGAGCGCTTTCAACGACCCCATGATAGACAACAAAGACTCTAAGAAGAGATACCGGGCGGATGAACTGGTAGAGGACTATATTGAAAAACAACAGGCAAAAATTGACAAGGAAGTCAAAAAAGCTCAGAAAAAATTTGGAGATGACTTCGATGAAGAAAAATTTCTTGCCACAAACCCCAGGGTGCAGAAATACAAGGAAAAGATAGAATCCACAAGGAAAAGGATGGTAAAAGCTCTTGAAAACGAAGACCTCGAAGACCTTCGTCAACTTATCGAAGATTGCGAAATTGCCGACCCTGTATCCGGCTCCAAAAACTGGACAGAAGTAAGGCAGTTCAACCTGATGTTTGATACCAAACTGGGTTCAGTTAGTGATGAGGCCAACAAAATTTACCTGAGACCAGAAACTGCCCAGGGAATTTTTGTCAACTACCTCAATGTACAGAAAACAGGCAGAATGAAACTCCCTTTCGGAATTGCACAAATAGGCAAAGCCTTCCGTAACGAAATTGTAGCCCGGCAGTTTATTTTCCGAATGCGTGAGTTTGAACAGATGGAAATGCAATATTTTGTTCGCCCCGGAGAAGAGAAGGAATGGTTTAACCACTGGAAGGAAATACGTGTAAAGTGGCATAAAGTACTTGGCATAGATGAAAACAAATTCAGGCTTCATGAGCATGATAAACTGGCTCACTACGCCAATGCAGCGTATGACATTGAATTTGAATTTCCTTTTGGATTCAAGGAGCTTGAAGGAATTCATTCACGGACTGATTTCGACCTTTCTCAACACCAGGAATTTTCAGGTAAAAAAATTCAATACTTCGACCCCGAACTGAACAAAAGCTATGTACCTTACGTGGTAGAAACCTCAATAGGCCTTGACCGTATGTTCCTGGCCATTCTCACCGCAGCCTACCACGAAGAAGAAGTACCCAGAGAAAATGGAAAATCCGAAGAGCGTGTGGTAATGAAACTACCCCCTGCTCTTGCACCGGTACAGTTAGCCGTGCTACCCCTGGTGAAAAAAGATGGACTGCCGGAAAAAGCCAGGGAAATTATAGATGGCTTAAAGCTGGACTTTATTTGTCAATATGAAGAAAAAGACAGCATTGGGAAGCGCTACCGACGGCAGGATGCCATTGGAACCCCTTATTGCATCACTATCGACCACCAGACACTGGAAGATGATACCGTTACAATAAGAGACAGGGATACCATGGAACAAGAAAGAGTTCCGGTAAATGAGCTTTCTGCCATTCTGGACCGGAAAGTGAACATGAAGCATCTGTTGAAACAGTTGATCTAACTATACAATGTCTGATAAGACAAAAAAAATTCTGATTGTGACGTATTACTGGCTCCCGCATTCGGGAACCGGAACCTATCGCATATCAAAGTTTGTTAAATACCTCATAAAATATGGCTGGGAGCCTGTAATTCTTACTACCAAAAACACCGCCTCGGTTTTCAAGGAAGATGACACAGACCCGGTCTATAATAACATTAAAGTATATCGATCAAAGATTCTGGAACCCACCCTTATGTTTGGTAAAAACAACCATTCAAGCCAAAGCATGGCCAATGCTTCCATCTTTCTTTCTGAAAATCTCGGTTTCAAGAAAAAAATCCTGCAGTGGATACGATTAAACCTCTTTATCCCCGACGCCAAAATTTTATGGAAAAAGCCTGCAGTTCAATTAGGCAAAAAGATTATTAAGAAAGAAAAGCCAGACATTATTTTATCAACCGCACCACCACCAACCGCCCATTTGATTGCAGAAAGACTTTCCCGGTGGAGTCACATAAAATGGATAGCCGATTTCAGGGATCCATGGACAAACATTTATTATTATGAAAAGCTGAAAATTAATCCAATATCAAAAAAAATCAACCAGAGACTAGAAAAAAGAGTACTGAAAGCTGCAGATAAAATTATCAACGTAAGCGATAATTTTTTTCCAAATTTTAACGAGGAAAATAAAATTGTACGAATAGAAAACGGATATGACCCGGATGAAATACCAAAATCCAAATCCGGGAAAAGAGGAAATAAAAAGTTTACAATTCGCTATATAGGATCTTTAAAAAGAAACCAATTTTTCCAAAATTTTATTGATATCCTCAAGGAAATAAGTCAGGCAGAAAAATATCAGGGAAATATAAAACTTGAAATAATAGGCTATATTGACCCGCAGATAAAGGATTACATAAACAAAAATTTGACAAACTTAGAAACGAAAACAGAAACCTTTATTCCCCATAAGGAAGCCATTCAGAAAATGGCTGAGTCGGATTTACTTATTCTTGCGATAGGACAAGGCAAGCAAAGTAAAAATGTAATTTCCACAAAGATTTTTGAATATATGATGACAGGAAAACCTGTTTTAGCTTTTGGAGATAAAAATGGTTCTGCGAATAAAATTCTCCGGGAAACAAATATAGGAAAAATGTTCAACTATGATGAATACAAGGAAGTAAAAGACTTTCTGATAACAACGTTTAACCACTGGGAAAACAATACTTTACATTTTAACCCAAACCAAAACAAAATCCAACAATACAGTTTTGAAAATCTTACCCAAAAATTAATAAACGTATTAAAAAATTGTATGGATAACTGAGAGGAGGCAAATTATGAAAGAAGAATTTAAAGACCTGAATAAATTCAGAAAAAGTGCATACAAGAAAGATGAAAAACAAGAAAATTTTCTTGAGGATTTTAATAAATATTTATTGGATAAAGAAATTAAAGAATATGATGATTTCCCGATAAAACACCCATTTCTGTTTGTAATTGGAGCACCCCGATCGGGAACGACCCTTCTCACACAACTTATTGCCAATACTTTTGACATTAGCTACATAAATAATCTTTCAGCACGATTTTTCCTGGCTCCTTTGCATGGAATCAGATTTTCAAAAACAGTGTTAGGAGAGACACGAAAATCGAGTTTCCACTCTGACTATGCAAGGACCCAGGGTTTAAATGAAATTCATGAATTCGGCTATTTCTGGAGATACTGGTTGAATAAGCATTCTTTTGATGATATAACTTACGCCAGGGAAAAAGAAGATAAAATAGACTGGACTGGGGTAAAAAAAGTACTATCAACACTTCAAAATGAAACCGAACGAGCTTTTATCTTTAAAAATATTTATGGTTCTTATCATATGAAAAAATTCGTTGATCTGCTTGAAAAGGTAATTTTTGTTTATATAGAACGAGACGAATTAGATACTGCTGTATCAATATTAAACGCAAGGAAAAAATACAACACAGACCTCAATATATGGTGGTCTTATCAACCATTGGAATACAACCAAATTAAAGACCTGGATTACTGGGGACAAATTGCAGGACAAATCTATTATCTGCAACGCTTCTATCTGAAAGAAATGAAACAATTACCCGAAAAAAATGTAATGAAAATTGCCTATAAAGAAATGTGTGAAGATCCTGCTTCAATAATTGAACAGATAAAGGAAAAGTGCAAAATGCATGAAAATTATGATATCCCAGTAATAAATGACGTACCTGAAAAATTTCCATACAGGAAATATGAAAACACGGATGAAGAAAAGAAAATTTTCAGACAAAAATTTGAAGCATTAAGGAACGGCAAAATATAAGCAGACTAGTCTATACATAATTCTTACTTCCCGGTCCTTTGTTCATGAGTAAATCAAGAATAGAAAGATAGGCAATAAAATCACCATGGAGCTGGTCATAAACAGGATGTACAAATTCCTGGTATTCTAATTCAACACCCTGTTTTCTTAAATAATCAGGGTCATTATACTTACTTGCACCTTTCCCTGATAAATAAACATTAGCACTGAATTTTTTACACAGATTCTCAATAAGTTCATTTTTTTGTCCAAGCGGACCCTCTGTTTCAGAAAGCAAATGAACCTCAGTATCAACCTCTAATTCTCTAAGCACGAATTTGATGAAATCAATATTCATTTGACAAAACTCTTTCTTCGAAAACAACTGGGTGATTAATGGAAAATACCTGTCAAAATATGGCGCTTTTTTATAATTAAGCTCAATGGCTTTCAGAGCCTTTTTCGCCCATTTATTATCAGCTATTTTAGCCATTTTATAGGTTACTTTGCCTTCATTTCCTTTTGGTTTTGAGAGAGGAACTACCAACTCCATTTCTCCCTGGGCTGTTTTTATCTTGTTTCGATTTGCTACACTTTTCCCCCTGGGAATTTGGACATCATCTAAAATAACAAATACATCAGATTTTTGAATTTTATTAAAGTAACCTATCCATGGTAAAAAATTAGGCTGGTGCATTGAAAGAACCTTCCTCCTGTCTTCTGACATATAATTTATCCTTTAAAGCATTGTTCAATTTTAATTAATATAATCTTCAGTTTAATTCTTAACAGGAAAAATCAAATAATCCATCTTATGACTTCGAAAGCTTCAGCATATTCTGTGCTTACCTGTACTCCACGAGTTTTGGCCAGTGAATAAATAAAGTCCTCTTTTGCGTAAAAACGTGTTTTCTGAGAATTATATGCATCCAGGGCATAGACCTTTTGTTTTACATGTCTTTCATCCAGTTTAACGAAACACTGATTTTCAAACTTCAGGTTGTTCCATGGAACCTCATAAGCCAAAATACTGGTCTGTTTAAATGCCCTCAGACCCTCCATAGCAACGGTATAGTGGTCCTGGTGTAAATCGTTGGGAGAAGGCATGAATACTAAATCAGGTTTAAGTTTCTTTTTTAGTTTAACAAGCTCTTCCAATATATCCTGCCTGATATAATTTAATTTTCTTACCTCAAATCCATAAATAATAAGGTTCTCTGGTTTAATCCCCAATCTTTTAGTCGCTTCTTTTACCTCTTTTTCCAGGATATCCTGTGGAAGGCCCTCAGGGACAGACTTTTTAGCAGTAGAAAATGCAACATAGTAAATGTTACTTCCCTGTTCAAGGAATCTGGCAATACTCCCCCCACAGCCAAATTCACCATCGTCGGTATGAGGGGCAAGTATAACAATATTTTTATGCATCGTTTTGAAGTTTATTATATTTTTCAATTAATTCTTTTGATGTATTCTCCCATAAATAACGGGAAGCGATTTTCTGACAATTTTCCTCGAATTTCCTTCTTAAGGATTTATCCTCATACAGTTTTATTATTTTTTCAGCAAAATCAATAGCATCATCCTGTCTAATTACCATTCCTACTTGATTATCCGTAACAAAATTCTTCATCATCTCTGCTTCACTACAAATAATTGGCTTACCTATTGCTAAATACTGATATATTTTTGTTGCAATAGTTTTATTTGTTTCCTCTCTCAAAACCGGAGGAATATGAAAGCAGGCATCGCTAGCCTTTATATAGGAAGGCAAATCATAGTAATCTACCCAACCCAGAAAATCAATAAACTCTGCCATTCCAATATCCTCAGCTAACTTTACCGGATTGCTGTATTTCCTTATTTTTCCCGCTAGTACCAATTTTATTTCCGGTATAACATCTTTGATAAAAGGGAGTGCCCTGATAGCTGTAGTTATTCCTCTTAAATCACTTATACCTCCCATATAAAATAAAACAAATTTATCTCTGTATTGCTGTAAAATTTTTTCGTTAATCGTGCTATTCACAAATCTCTCTAATGGAGTATTTGGCACATTAATAATTTTATCCGGGTCTATCCCAACATGTTTGATGTACTCCTGTCGTAAAGGTTCCTCTACGGTAACCACCAAATCTGCCCTGTTTAAATATTTTTTCTCATATTTCTTCCAATTGCTTAGCTTTTTTACAATCTTACCTATAAAAGTGTTTAAATGAGCATTATGTACAATCCAATTACTATAATATTCGTGTTGATCGCAAATAAGCTTCACTTTATACTTATTTTTCATTTTAACACCTATATCAGATAAAGGTAAATCATGAATATGGATTGCTTCTATTTTTTCTTTATTTATTATTTTCTTTATCTGTTTCTCCCAAAACCATTTATATAGAGGTATTATTAAATACAAAGCAATTAATTTGTCCCTGATATTTTTCTTAAGTTTAAACCGTCTTATAGCTATCCCCTTATAGTTCTCTTCCTTTTTTATATCTTTCCCAAAAGAATAGCATAGTAAAATAATTTCATGACCTACTGCTATTAATGATTTTGCTTCTTTTTCAACCCTATGATCAGTTGGAAATTCGCGGTCCAATATCATCAAAATTCTCATTTTGATATGTTATTTTTAGTAAAATTTTTAAAGTACAACCAATTATTATTTTTTTTGATTACCATCATTACAAAATTTTTCTGAATAAATCGCAGCATATTCTGAGCTCTTACAATTACTGTGATTTATAATATTTTAAGTTCATCTAAGTCGAAATCAACCTACTTTTGATATACATAACTAATTGAAAAATAATGCAGCAGGTTAACTTTCACTGTTTGTTAGTATTTATTTCTATTAAACTTCAAAAATAGCAATTTTATAAGTAATAATTATTCCAATCTTTTGTTTAAAGCATAAAAAAATCTTTTGTAATTTTCCTATATTTGTTTTCAAACCATAAAACTTTTATGCCATGAAGC
>JBKGZD010000081.1:0-11820 GCA_046545795.1 Bacteroidales bacterium
AACACAGAGTTAATACGGAAAAAAAATTAGTTTTTGTAATTTCAACAGTGAATATATTAGACAAAGAAAAGACTATTCAGCTGGGGACAATTCAAACAAGCTGTATTTTTGAAATAGATAACATTAATGACTTAATAGACAACGAAAATAACGTTCGTTTTCCAGATAATTTCCTTGATGAGATAAACTCTATTGCAATTTCGACAACCAGGGGAATTATGTATACCGAATTTAAAGGAACCTTCTTACACAAATCTGTTCTCCCAATATTCAAAATGGAAAATCTGAAAAAGAAAAACGAATAGAGATAAAATTGCTGTCAACTATGAACAACTAGTTGGCAGCTAACTCTTTTAACCTTGAACTATAGTTTAAACCTGTTTTTTGTGCATTTTCCTCACTAAATTCAAAGTGCAAACGGTCTCCCTGTAAAACAAAGTTAAGCGCTGCCCCATTCTTTAGGCCCTTAGGGCTGTCTCCTATAATTATAGTATTTTTACCCATGCGTTGCTGAACTTCAGATATACTGCTTGTTTTACTTTTATCAACATAAACCATATGGGCAGATTCCACTTCTTCTGGCTTTTTGTAATGCACAACTTTTATTGGCTGCGTGATCACCTTCCTATTTTGGGTATAACTATCCAGGGCTCTATACAAACTACGTGACCCTACAACGCTTATAACAAAATCACCCGAACGCTCCGATTCTGGCCATTCAAAGAATGTAGTGAAATTATATATGAATTTGGCTTTAGCTTTGTCAGCGGATGACTGTGCCTGAATATTTGGTATAAAAATAATAAACAGCAAAGTAACAAGTAATAACTTCTTCATAAATTCAATATTTAAATGGTTGTTCTGGCAATTTCAAAATAATTATATCTTTTTATGGTTATTAACGATTCTTTTTAAAGGAAGTTACATTAATGCAACAAAATTCCATAAGCATTATAAATAAACGCTTAAAAAATCAATTTCAATAAAATCATCATTATCCTTCAGAGATTGAATACTTTAGACCCACTTCCTCTACTGAATACTTGAGAAGTATCGCATAAATTGAGAACGCTCATAGATAAGAGGGTTTTCAAGTTTTTTATAACTAAGTTTTCCCCTGAATTCCTCTATAGTGTCAAATGAATGTTTTTGCATCCAATCCATGAGATCTTTCCTGATATTTTTCAATTGGCCAAAACCATTTTTATAAATTGTAGAGCAAACCTGCACTGCTTCTGCACCTGCAAGCAATTGTTTCACAACACCCTGTCCGTCGTGTACGCCAGTACTTGCTGCGATATCTATTTTCTCTACTTTGGAAGAAATGATTCCTACCCAGCGTAATGAATGTCTGATATCAGAAGGTGAACTAAAAACTTCTGCTGATGTAAAACTTAGATTTTCTGTATCAATATCGGGTTCATAGAAACGGTTGAACAAAACAACACCTGGCACATCAACAGCATTAAGACGCTCTACAAAACCTACCAGATTAGTAAAATGAGGACCTAGTTTAAAAGAAAATGGAATTGATATACGTTTCTTTAAATTTTCTGCCAATTCAAAATACAGGTTTTCATATTTTTCTGCCTTTGCATTTTTATCCATCGGTAAAATAAAAACATTGACTTCCAATCCATCTGCTCCGGCTTGTTCTATCTTTGTAGCAAATTCCATCCACTTATCCGGTGTAATGCAATTAATACTGGCAAAAACAGGTATCGAAACCTCTTCTTTGGCCTGACGTATTAATTTCAAGTAATTTTCCACTGAATTATTCTTAATATAATAATGTACATAATCAGATGCCTCAGGATAATCTGTACCTTTAGCCAGTGTACCGGCATCATAGTTTATTTGCTCCTCAAATAGAGATTTCAGAACAACAGCCCCAGCACCGTTTTCTTCCATTTGTTTAATTTTATCTATTGAACTAGACAGGCCGGAACTACTAACAATTAATGGGTTTCTTAATTTTATTCCTAAATAAGTGGTTTCGGTGTTTATCATGGCTTTTAAATTAAATTTTTATATTCATAAGTTTATTTTCAACTTTTCATAGGTCATATGAAACTTACCATGATAAAATAAACATTTCCTTTTGTGATAATCATGTTTATTTTTTCATGGACGTTTCAAATTTAATGATTATTTCTTTTTCCAAAAATAAGACTTCCAATTCTTAAAATCGTAGCTCCTTCTTCCAGTGCTACTTTATAATCATTGGTCATACCCATGGAAATTTCGTTAAAATCTTGTTTATCAGAAAAATAATTTTGTTTTAATTTGCCAAAGATATCAGCAAGATGTTTAAATTCTCTTCGCACCTTTTCCATATCATCGGTAAATGTAGCCATTCCCATTACTCCCCTGACATTCACGTTTAAATACTCGTTAAATTGTTGGGATTCCAGCAACTCTTGTACTTCATCAAAATCAAAACCATACTTAGTTTCTTCTTCTGCAATATGAAATTGCAATAGAACATCAATAATACGGTTGTTTTTTTGGGCTTCCTTATTTATGACCTTCAAAAGTTTAGGTTTATCAACACTATGAATCAAATAAACAAACGGAACAATATATTTTACTTTATTTGATTGAAGATGGCCAATCATATGCCATTGTATATCTTTGGGCAGCTCTTCATATTTAGCAACTAATTCCTGCACCCTGTTTTCCCCAAATGCCAAGTGTCCGGTATTATAAGCTTCCATGATATCTTCGTTTGGCTTCGTTTTGGAAACAGCAACTAACTCAACACCTTCGGGCAGTTCTTCTTTTTTAAATTTTTCTATATTTTTTGCTATGTCCATTCGTAAATGGTTTATTTAACAACCCAAAAATAATAAAAAAACCCCGGATATAAATCCGAGGTTTTAGTTAAGATGTAGAAAATATTCAGTCTTCAAACTTATATACTACCAGGCCACTTCTTAATTTAGGCTCAAACCATGTTGTTTTAGGTGGCATAATGTTACCGGTATCAGCAATATTGATTAATTGTTGTAAAGAAACGGGATGAAGTGCAAAAGCCACTTTCATGTCTCCATTATCAACCCTTCTTTTAAGCTCTTCTAATCCACGAATTCCACCTACAAAATCTATTCTTTTTGAACGGCGTAAGTCCTGTATATCAAGAACAGGTTCCAATACTTGCTTAGTTAGAATTGTAACATCCAAAACGCCAATAGGATCATCGTCATCGTATGTTCCTGGCTTTGCATTTAAAGAATACCATTTCCCTTCTAAATACATTGAAAAATTATGCAATTTTGTTGGGCGATATGGTTCTGCACCTTTTTCTTCAATATCAAAACTGTCCTTTAATTTTTCAATGAATTCCTGGGGACTGTAGCCGTTGAGATCTTTTACAACACGGTTATAATCCAGAATCTGGAGTTGATTATCTGGAAAATGTACTGCCATAAAATAGTTATAAGCCTCATCACCCGTGTGATTTGGATTATTCTCTCTTTTTTCTTTACCCACTAAAGCTGCAGCTGCGGTTCTGTGATGGCCATCTGCTACATAGGTATATGGCACTTTTTCTTTAAATAATTCCTCTATCCGCTTGTTGATAGAATCATCCTCAACCACCCAAAAATGATGACCAAAACCATCATTCGCCACAAAGTCATAAACAGGTTTCTGATTTTTAACCACTCCCTCAACAATCTCATCAATTTCAGTTACAGCAGGATAGGTAAAGAATACTGGTTCCAGATCGGCGCTGTTTTCCCGAATAATCCTCATTCTATCTTCTTCCTTATCCGGCCTTGTTAATTCATGTTTTTTAATGATTCCATTCAGATAATCGTCAACTGCAGCGGCTCCAACAATTCCATACTGAGTTTTGTTGTTCATGGTTTGAGCATAGATATAAAACTTAGGTTTTTCATCCTGTTTTAACCACCCCTTCTCCATGAATGATTTAAAATTATTCCTTGATTTTTGGTAAACCTCATCATCATGTACATCGGTTCCTTCTGGCATATCTATCTCGGCCCGTGTAATATGGAGAAAAGATTTTTCGTTCCCCTTTGCCATTTCACGGGCTTCTTCTGTGTTCATTACATCATAAGGTAAACTTGCTACTTGTTCTGCTATGTCTTTTGGGGGCCGGATTCCTTTGAAAGGTCTTACTATTGCCATATTTTCTATTTTAAGATTATAAATTAATTCACTTTAAATGTAGTATCGCCTTTTTCAAAATAATTCTTAATCTGCTCTGCAGCAGCTATACCAGCATTTATATTTGCCTCAGCAGTTTGGGCTCCCATCTTCTTGGGAGTGAAATAAAACCTTCCCTGGTAGTTGTTTTCGAAAACATCCTTACAATCCGGAGCAATATCCGAGATATAATTAAAATCATCTCTCTCTTTCATAATCCGTTGCAATGAATCTTCGGAAATAATCTCTTTCCTGGCAGTATTGACAAGTGTTGCATTAGCCGGCATTAATTTCATTAAATCATAATTAATTGAAGCTTTTGTTTTTTCATTTGCAGGAATATGAAGAGAAACATACTGACATTTTTTATAGAGATCTTCCACAGAATCCACGGGTTTAACTCCATCTTTTTCTAAGTATTCTTTATCTTTAAAAGGATCAAAGGCATAGATATCCATATCAAAACCTTTAGCAATCTCTGCTACCAATTTTCCTACGTTTCCATATGCATGAATTCCTAAAGATTTACCCCTTAATTCTGTTCCTGGTTTCCCATTAAACAGATTTCTTGCAAAATAAACCATCATGCCTAAAGCCAGTTCTGCAACGGCATTAGCATTTTGACCCGGTGTATTCATCACAACAATATTTTTCTTACTTGCTGCATCCAGGTCAACATTGTCGTATCCTGCACCACCGCGTACAATTATTTCAAGATTATCGGCAGCGTCTATTACATCTGAAGTAACTTTATCACTTCTAACGATAAGAGCATTTGCGTCTTTCACTGCTTCAATCAATTCAGATTTGTCAGTATATTTTTCGAGTATATTAAACTCATACCCGGCATCAGCACATATCTTTTTAATGCCTTCCACGGCATCAGGGTGAAAAGGTTTTTCTGTTGCTACTAGTAATTTTTTCATAACCATATAATTTTTTTTTATAAAACTTAAAAAGGTTCTTCCAATTTTAAACAATTCTTAAGCTTTCTTGTTTTCAAATTCTTTCATTACATTAATCAGAGCCTGAACGCTTTCTTTAGGTAGTGCATTATACAGGGATGCTCTGAAACCTCCGACTGAGCGATGACCTTTGATTCCAATCATTCCTCTTTCAATTGCAAAGTCAAGAAATTCCTTTTCAAGTTCTTTATACTCCTCTTTCATCACAAATGTAACGTTCATAATAGAACGGTCTTCTTCTTTTTCAACAGTTGGGATGAAAAGCTTATTTCTATCAATCTCTTCATAAAGCATATTTGCCTTTTCGGTGTTGATTTTATTCATTCCTTCTAATCCGCCTTGTCCTTTCAGCCATTTCAATGTTTGTAAAGCAGCATAAATAGGAACAACTGGTGGGGTATTAAACAATGATTCTTTTTTAATATGGGTATTATAATCCATCATTGTAGGTATTTCTCTGCCTGTTTTTCCCAGAACATCCTCTTTGACAATTACAAAAGTCACTCCTGCAGGCGCTAAATTTTTCTGTGCGCCACCATAAATAATGGCATATTTCGAAACATCTACAGGCCGGCTAAAGATATCTGAGGACATGTCTGCCACCAATGGTATATCTACGTCCGGGTCTTCTTTCATCTCGGTTCCGTAGATTGTATTGTTACTGGTAATGTGGAAATAATCAGCATCACCGGGAATTTTATAATCGCGTGGTATGTAACCAAAATTCTTATCTTCTGATGAAGCTACAACATCAACATCACCAAAAAATTTTGCTTCCTTGATGGCTTTTTTCGCCCAGCTTCCTGTATTCAGATAAGCAGCCTTTTTCTTAAAAAGATTATAAGGAACCATTAAAAATTGTGTACTTGCACCGCCTCCAAGGAAAAGCACATGATAACCCTCCGGTATGTTCAGTAAGTCTTTAAAAAGCTTTTGTGCTTCTTTAATAACAGCATCAAATTCTTTGCTTCGATGCGAAATCTCCATAACGGAAAGACCTATACCGTCGAGGTCTTTAATTGCCTCGGCTGTTTTTTGTACAGTGTAATCTGGCATTATTGATGGACCGGCATAAAAATTATGTTTTTTCATAATTACTTAATTTAAAATTGTTTATAAAAAATCAGATTGCTAAAAATCTGTTTGAAAGTTAATAAAAAAAAGAATTGTGACAAATGATTAACATCAAAGCTTTTAAGTATACTTCTGCGTATTTGCTTTATTACCAAGGCATATTAACTTATCAAAGCATAAGATGTTTTAAAATATGTAAATTATGGGAATCACAACTAAACTTCAGGAGCAATATAAAGTCAAGACCGAATGTGATTTTATAAATTATATGCTTCTATGGTTCCCTTATGATAGAATGGGACAACATTTGAAGAGTCGGGAGTAAAACAGTATTCCAATATATCATCCAGTCCAAGTTTAGCTAACCTTTGTCTTTGAGCAGTTTTATCGATATAGCCGATAATATCAGCCTTTGCATGCCTCCATAAATCCAATGAGGCTTTTGCAGAATCACAATTCGTTGAAAATAGCTCGGTGTCCAATAATTTTTCAGCTAAAGCTCCTGCAAAAATACTATCCTCCAGACAAAAGTTACCTTTCCAGCCAGCACACAAAATAATAACATCAAAATTGTTTCTTGAAATCAAATTTGCTGTGGCAGTAAGGTTAATAAAGGAAGAGATAATAACCATCTTACTTTCATTAGCTTTAAGAATAGCCTTTGTGCCGTTGGTAGTACTGTAAGCCACTGATTTTCCTTTCACTCTTTCAGGGGTAAAATTAAACGGGGAATTACCAAAATCAGCAAAATCAAGCACTTTCCCATCTCTTTCAGCAGCTACAATATATCCTTTTTCCTTTAATTTACGTGCTTCATCAAGGTTGGGTGTTGGTATAATTTCTTTTACACCATTCTCAAAAGCAGTGCAAATGGAAGAAGTAGCCCTGAAAATATCAACGATAACAGTAATTGAATCTGTACAGTTATAATATTCGAACAGTTCAGGCGAAAAAGCGACTTGTATGTTGTTTTTTGAGTTCATAAACCAACCTTGTGAATTAAAATTCAGGCATGTCAATCAATGATCAACATGCCTGGTTTAATATAACAATTGTATATTGTAAGCAAATCAGATTTCTGCTTTATGCAAAGGCGGTTTAGCGACTACCGCTCTCAGCAGTTTTTTCCTGATCCTTATATAAATCTCAGTTCCGGGTTTGGCATAGTCTGTCTTCAAATAACCCATTCCTATCCCCTTCTTGATTATTGGGGACATAGTGCCTGATGTCACTTCTCCTATTGTTTCTTCTTTATCATTCAATATTTCGTAATGTTGTCTTGGAATACCTCTCTCCTGCATGATAAATCCTGCAAGTTTTCTTTTTACCCCTTCCTGCTTCTGTTTCCAGAGGAAATCCTTATCAATAAAATCTTTGTACTCTTTAAATTTCACAACCCATCCCAGTCCAGCTTCCAATGGGGAAGTTGTATCATCAATATCATTTCCGTAAAGACATAAACCTGCTTCAAGTCTTAAAGTATCTCTGGCGCCTAAACCAATTGGTTTAATATCATATTCTTTCCCTGCATCGAGTATAGCATCCCATATTTTTTCCGTATCTTCCCTTTTAATATACAATTCAAACCCATGCTCTCCTGTATACCCTGTTGATGAGATAATTACATCATCAACGCCTGCCATTTTCCCAACCTTAAACCTGAAAGGTTTCATTTCAGCGAGATTCTCATCTGTCAACTTTTCCAATGTAGGTAAAGCTTTAGGTCCTTGCACAGCCAATAAAGACATTTGATCAGAAGCATCTTCTATTTCTGCTCCCATTGTATTTTGTTTATTGTACCAGTCCCAGTCTTTTTTTAAGTTGGCAGCATTCACAACTACCATATATTTTTCTTCATCAAACTTATAAACCAGAAAATCGTCTACAATTCCACCTTCTCCATTAGGTAGGCAACTATATTGTGCTTTTCCTGGTTCAAGTTTTGAAGCATCGTTCGCTGAAACTTTTTGAATTAAATCATAAGCTTTACTTCCTTTAATCCAGAATTCTCCCATATGGCTGACGTCAAAAATGCCCACTTTCTCTCTTACAGTAATATGTTCATCATTCACTCCACTATACTCGATAGGCATATTAAAACCCGCAAAATCAACCATCTTGGCACCTAATTCTTTGTGTTTATGCGTAAGCGCTGTATTTTTCATAAGATTTAGTTTTAAAATTTGTAAATATGCAACAAAAGTATAAATTTTTTAAAAGATTCATGGTGTTACAGCCTGTTCATTAAGTCACATATTTACTTTTCAAGAATCTCAAATTCAACCCGTCTGTTCTTTTGTCTGCCTTCCGGGGTATCGTTGGAAGCCACAGGCTTTGTGAAGGAATGACCTACATATTTAAGTCTGTCTCTATCAACTCCCTGGCCAATAAGATAATCCACAACACTTTCCGCTCGATCCTCTGAAAGCTTTTTATTTGCCACATACGATCCAACATTATCGGTATGTCCTGATATTTCCAGCTTTATGGATGGATTTTCCTTCAGAAGATTAGCCACCCTCTCAAGTTCCGGGTAGGATTCAGATTTTAACTTAGCGCTATTGGTCTCAAAATATATATTTTTGAGTATCATGGTTTTTCCCACTTCCATTTTATCAAGATAAAAATTCTTGCTTATGGTATCATTTTCAGCTTCCATTTTATTAGGATTAATATTATCGGCAAAAAACAGGTAGTCCTTTGCAGTTACCTCAATTCCATACTTTTTCTGCTCAGGTAATTTAATTGAAAATTTACCGGTACTATCCGTTATATAAGTTGATATAATTTTTCCTTGTTCGTTGTCTATTAGTTGAAGCTTAGCCTCTACCCCTTTATTTGTTGTGCTGTCGATTACCTTTCCGCCTAGATAAAGTGTAGTATCGATAGGGAGTTTCTCTGGAGTTCTGAATAAAATCGAACTATCAGGTTTATTTTCCCAGGAAATTAAATCAACTGCCTCAGTTGTAAATAGATCTTTAGCTTCACCTAAAAATATCACTTCATAAATGTCAAGCCCGCCAAACGAATCTTCTCTTCTTGATGAAAAATATGCTTTTTTACCTTTTTCATCGATAATTTGAAACAAAACATCATCATAAGGAGTGTTTAAAGGATAGCCAAGATTTTGAGGCTCCTTCCATCTCCCATCTGCATCTCTTTCAGTATAAAAAATATCATATCCCCCCATAGAATTCATTCCTTCAGAACTAAAGTATAATTTATCCCCGGTAGAATTAATAAAAACCCCCTCTTCATTAAGCTTGGTATTTATTGAACCTCCCATATTTTTGGGATATTTCCATTTATCTTTTTCATTCAATTCACTGTAGAATATATCCTTTCCTCCATTAGTTTCATCTTCCATGTTGGAAATAAAATAAACTCCGGTTTCATCTGAAGTAAAACTCATCGAAGATTCTTTATATTTGGTATTTAATATTCTTGAGAATTTCTTAGGTCTTTTCCATTTATCGTCCTTTTTTTCAGAATAATAAATATCACCACCATTCTTATCACTGCGGTAGATATACATGCGATAAGGATCTTCTGTTATTTCTACAACAGCATTATGATCAGAGGAATTCACTTTACCTTCTACTTTTTCTGCATCCTGCCACTCACCATTCTTTTTTTCCGATTTAAAAATATTGGAGTAGTATTTTTCATCCCCCAGCCATAATTTATTATTATCTTCAGTCTTTCTTCTGGATGTAAAATATAAAACAGAGTCATCAGGTGAAAGTACAGGCCCATAATCATCATGTTCAGAATTAATTTTTTCACCAAGG
Organism: Bacteroidales bacterium; assembly: GCA_046545795.1. Taxonomy (GTDB): domain Bacteria; phylum Bacteroidota; class Bacteroidia; order Bacteroidales; family UBA12077; genus JAGXLC01. Next base: position 10,004 of record JBKGZD010000081.1, read on the forward strand.
TTATTAATATTTACCCTTACCGGCTCCTTCATAAGCTCAATCCCCTTATTACACTGCCGGATTGCAATATTAATTTCTTCCTTAGTCATCTCCATTTTCTTAAGTAAATCATTCTCAAGACATTTCTGGTAATTGCTGATTGCATTTTCGAACTGGTAATCATGGTGATAGGCTTTTCCAAGTAGATAATAAATATCAGCGGCTATCTCATCATCTTTTGCAAGTGCTTTATTAAAAGCTTCTATAGCTTGTTCATTTTGATGCATTACCAGATAACATGCTCCCATTTTATAATTGAGGGCAGCATTGTCATTATTATACCGTGCAGCTTTTTCGTAATATTCAAGTGCTTCTTTATAAAATACATTACCTTTTTCAAACAATTTATCTCCCTGGCGAACATTTTTCCAGGCTGTTTTAAAACCTTCAGTATCCTCAAGGTTAAATAATCGCCTTTTAATCCTGACATCCTCCTGTGCAACACTACTCCATGAGGACAAAACAAGTAGTATCGCAGTTATAGTAAAATATGTTCTAAAATTGTTCATCATTATATACATTAATAAATAATTAATTTTAACTATTCACAATCTTGCAGAAACTTATCGGCAATTTCTAACCCCTTATCTTTTGCTAATTTCCAGTCTTCACATGCTTTTTCAAAATCACCCTTATTTTCATAAGCCAGACCCCGGTTTAAGTAAGCCCCTCCTCTTTTTTCATTTATATCTATTGCTTTATTCAGTGTTTCCAATGCTTTGTCATAATCTCCCTGTTTGATATATAATATTCCAAGATTATTGTAAGCATCATAACTTTCAGGGGAAATTTTTAAAGCTTTTTTAAGGTCAGTCATTGCACCCTCGTATTTCTCAAGATTAATTTTAGCAATGGCCCTGTTGATATAGGCATTCGGATAATTAGGCGCATTATTAATACACTCTGAGAAGTCCTCAATAGCTTCCTGGTAATCAGACATTTGCATTTTAGCATATCCTAAATTATTGTATGTCAATGCATGGTTTGGATCATATTGTAAAGCATTATTGTAGTCACTTACAGCACCCTGATAATCTTTGGATTTAAGTTTTGCACTCGCCCGTTCATGATAAGCCTGGAAAAAGTCAAATTCTCCATCAATGGCAGAAGAATAATTGCTTATAGCATTACTGAAATCTTGCTTATGATAATTTGAAAGCCCTCTGAAATAGTACACTTCAGGTTCGTTATAGCCTGCCTGAATAGCTTTAGTAAAATACTGAATGGCAGAATCATAAAGACTGTCATTCAAACTAATATAACCTTTGTAAAAAAGTCCTTCCCCTAATTCATTATTAAGCTCTATAGCTTTATCCAATATTTCATGTGCTTCCCTGGTTCTTTTGTCTTTTAATAACAACTTAGCTTTTTCCAGGTAAGCATCTGCAAATTTGGGACTGTCACTTATTGCTTCATCCAGAACAACCAACGCTTGCTTATCTTGGCCATCTTCAATATAATCTACAGCTGCATTAAAAAGTTTTTTAGCATTTTTTGATGGTTTTTGTGCTTCAATATTCATCGAACACAACAAAAAAATACTTGCTAAAACTAATAAATATTTCATATTTTACGGTAATTATCAAGGTTTAGTATTCAGGTATATGCAAGTTATGATGTAAAAATAAAAAAAAATGCGGATTACTGAAAGCAAAAAACACCACAATAGCCATTCAACTTATTTTTTTATTTTTAAAGTTTTTCTTAAATTGCATCTTAACTTGCATTATTCATAAATAGAAAAAATAAACCAATACAAGTAAAATCCAAATAATTTT
>JBKGZD010000082.1:0-11747 GCA_046545795.1 Bacteroidales bacterium
GTTTATGTACAACACATATTTTGACAATTACCGTGTTAATTTCTTATATTTAATTCGTTTCGGGATAATCTCCCCACCCATTCGTTTTTTGAGGTTTTCTTCGTATTCGCTGAAAGAGCCTTCAAAAAAGTATGTGGATGAATTACCTTCAAATGCAAGGATGTGTGTACAAATCCTATCCAGAAACCAGCGGTCGTGAGAAATGATGACAGCACAGCCGGCAAAATTTTCGATCCCTTCTTCCAGTGCTCTAAGGGTATTTACATCAATGTCGTTGGTTGGTTCGTCGAGAAGTAACACATTGGCCTCAGTTTTTAAGGTCATGGCCAGGTGCAGACGGTTCCTCTCTCCCCCGGAAAGTACGCCAACTTTCTTCTGCTGGTCAGCTCCGCTGAAATTAAACCGGCTAACGTATGCCCTGGCATTTATAGAAGTATTGCCCAGTTCAATCACATCATTACCTCCGCTGATGACTTCGTAGACCGTTTTTTCCGGATCGATTTCAGCATGAACCTGGTCAACGTACCCTAACTTTACCGTGTCACCTATTTTTAGTTCCCCTTCATCAGGGTTTTCCTCTCCCATAATCATTCGGAACAATGTGGTTTTTCCAGCTCCATTCGGGCCAATAATGCCGACAATACCGGCTTGGGGGAGGTTGAAATTCATATTTTCGATTAGTAGCTTATCATCATATCCTTTTGATACATTTTGTGCTTCAATCACTTCTTTTCCAAGTCGCGGCCCATTGGGAATGGGAATTTCAATTTTGGTTTCCTTTTCTTTGATATCTTCTGCCAGCATCGACTCGTAGTTGTTCAGTCGTGCTTTACCTTTACTTTGTCTTCCTTTCGGACCTTTTTTTGCCCAATCCAGTTCCCTTTGCAAGGCTTTTTGCCTCTTGGTTTCTTCTTTTTCCTCTTTTGACAGGCGATCTAATTTTTGGCTGAGCCACTCTGAATAATTACCTCTGAAAGGAATACCTTCACCTCTGTCGAGCTCTAATATCCAGCCTGCTACGTTATCGAGAAAATACCTGTCATGGGTAACGGCAATAACCGTACCTTTATATTGTTGAAGATGCTGTTCCAGCCAGTGTACCGACTCTGCATCCAGGTGGTTGGTTGGCTCATCCAGCAGGAGAATATCCGGTTCCTGCAGTAGAAGGCGGCATAGCGCTACCCTTCTTCTCTCACCACCAGAAATTACATTGATGGGGGTATCACCTGATGGTGTTCTCAGTGCATCCATAGCAAGCTCCAGCTTAGAATCCAGGTCCCACGCATCAAGTTGATCAATTTTTTCCTGTACCTCGCCCTGCTTTTCAATGAGCTTGTTCATTTTATCAGGGTCGTTCATGATTTCTTCATCCATGAATTTATTGTTGATTTCCTCGTACTCCTGGAGTAATTCTGCAGTTTCGCCCACACCTTCTTTTACCACTTGCATCACGGTTTTGTTCTCATCCAGTTTAGGCTCCTGTGGTAGATAACCCACTGAATAACCTGGTGAAAAAGCAACCTCCCCGTCATATTCCTCATCCAGTCCCGCTATTATCCGAAGAACCGTCGACTTACCGGCTCCGTTAAGTCCAAGAATACCAATCTTTGCACCGTAGAAAAAAGAAAGATAAATATTTTTAAGAATCTGCTTCCCCTGTGGTGTCTGCTTGTTTACATTCACCATTGAAAATATAACCTTCTTATCGTCTGTCATAATAAAAACCCCTGTTTAATTAATATAATATGCTTTTGAATTTGCTAAATTAATAAAATTGAAAAGGATGACAGGGGTAAAGATATAAACAAATCATTAACATGGATATCCTGCGCAAAATCATTAAAACCAACAAAGTTTACCTTAAAATTTATTTCAGCCGATTTTTTCCTTATGCTTTTCCCTGCAACTTCAAGTGCTTCCTTAAATGGCTCGATTCCTATGATTGTTAGTTCCTCAATTTTAAAATCTTTCCTGTTGTTTATCTCTTCCAGTAATTTAATTGTTTGAAGACCCCGCCCAATGCCAGCATCGATAACCACAGCTTTTTTGGTATAAATCATCGCATCAACAATCAGGGAATTGACAATTTTCTGCCCTAAATTTACAAAGGGGAAATATTTGATTATAAGGTCAAATAATTTAATTTGAGGTACTTCATATTTTTTTAGATAAATATGTTCATTTACACCAATTGGCCCCACGTGCTTTTTTAATCCTCTTAAAAACAGGGTGGTAAGAAGTTTGTTCGTATCTTCTCCAATTTCTTTAAGACAATAGTCCAATAATGTTTCAAACTCAATTTTATTTTGTTGAGAAAATTGGCTGTGATCCAATTGCATGATTTCATCTAATGCTTCTTGCAAAGTTGGTGCAGGAGCTATATCCATAATTTTTGTTTTTTAATTTAAAAATAGAAACATTTTAGATTGGTCGAAAATATATTTTTGCCTGTTGTTATTCAGAATAATTCACAAAGAATTTTTTTTAAACCCGAACTAAGATTTACCCCCAAGATTAGTGGAGCTAAGTTACAATTAACCTGCATTATTCATAAGTATGAATTCAATGCAGGTTAATACCTCTTCAAAGTAAATAAAAATTTGTTACATGGAAAAATTTTGAGAAATGGAACGAAAAAAATGAAATTGCTATTATTGTTGCATATCCAGCCATTTTTCTGCTTCAGCTTTACTCATAAAATATTTGGTTGTCTCGCCTTCTATGCTGCTTTTAAATTTGTCAAGGGCAAGTTTAGTAAAAACATTTTCAGGAACAACAAATGCCATTGCTTTCAAACCGTTATTGACCATTGTAGGGATCACTGAGGCGGCATAATCCGCATCATCAGGTTTTACTACATTTTGGCGTAATGTATCCGACATAATTGTTTTTACATCGTTTTTTTAACAAAATCACAGGTTTTATCAATTCCTTCTCTGAATACCTGCGAGGAAGCAAAACCTTCCCATTGTTGAACTAAACGCTTTTTGGACTGGTCAAATGTGATTTTGACATTTTCATTTTGGTGTACAATCATAGTTTATAGTTTTTATGTTACGAGTATCCCAAAATTAATAATATTTTTTAGTTTTTTTATCAGTATTATTGGGTTACAACTTGTTTTAATTTTCATTTTCTTCCTTGCATAGATATTAATATCATTCTAATTCATTTATTATCTACATTTTTATCAAGAAGTTTTCTCAAAGAGTATTCTAATTTTTTTTTAGAAAAGCCATATAGCCCCTAAATCCCCAAAAGGGGACTTTCCCTAACAGTTGATTTTTAGCGGTTCCCCTTTAGTAGATAGGGGAAAAACGATAAAAATCAGCTGTTTGATGCCTTTTTAGATCGGAATCAATAATGATTAATTACAAACCTTGGTTATTTTTTATGAATAAGCCATACTAAGTTGAATAACATCTAAATATTCTACATATTTCTTTAACTTTAACGGAATTCTATTGTTTAATGGGTGAATATGCTAACAACTATTAAAAAATATGTCTTTATCTTTTTGTTGATTTTCCCGGTTTATCCTGTCTGGGGACAGCTAAATTATCAAATAAAAAAAATTGAATTCGAGGGAAATGATACCCTGGATACGGATATCCTTGTTGAGCAAATGAATACTAAGGAAATGAAAATAATGGAACATGTTCTTTTCTGGAAAAAAACCCCTGAATATATCCCTGTCATTCTTGATAATGACATGGATAGATTAAAAAGTTTTTATCAGCGGAATGGTTTTCTCAATGCTCGTATTGAAAAAGAACTAAAAGTAAATGATAAAAAGGAACAAGTGTCTGTTGTGATAAAAATGAAAGAAGGAAAACCAATGGTTATCAAGGATATTTCTTACCGTGAAGAAAGCAGCAAAAAAGTTACGGGCATCCTTGAAAGTGTCAGAACTAGTTTGCCTCTTAAAACCAATGAACGTTTTCAAGATAAAAAAGTATATGCTACCATTGAGGAGCTTAAGCGGGCATACAAAAATAAAGGGTATCCTTTTGTCCGGGTGGATAAAGATGTGAAAGCAGATACTGCCAGTCACAGCGTGAGACTGGCATTTACGGTATATCCGGGTTCTAAGGCCACCTTCGGGGAGGTTGTGTTTAAGGGGGATTCACTCGTGTCTGAAAACTTTCTGCGTGAAAAACTTGCTTTTAAACCAGGGGAGGTTTATTCAGAGGAAAAAATGGAGGAGTCCCAGAAAAAAATTTTTGAAACCGGGCTTTTTCAGTATGCAATTATTCGTGCCCAAAAAGACAGCCTTAAAAAAGGAATGCTCCCGATTTTAATCCGGGTTGACGAGCTGCCAAAATGGTCGTTTCAGGGAGGTGTTGGCTATGGAACTGAGGATAGGTTCAGGCTATCGGCCGAATTAACCAAACGGCAGTTTCTTGGTGGTTCACGAAAACTTCTTTTGGAGGCAAAACGCTCTTACTTTTTACCTTACAGTCTGGACGCAAAATTCATTCAGCCGAATCTGTTTAATAAGGAACTGGATTTTGTGCTCAATCCTTTTTTTATGAGGGAGCGTGAAGAAAGCTATGAAGTTGAACGTTTGGGTACCGGCATTACTATTCAAAAAGAATTATCATCATCAATGGCAGCTTACATCACTTATTCCCTGGAACAGGACAATTTAATCGATAAGACTCTCGCCGACACCTTTTCCCTGGAAAACAAGCGGACATATAATAAGTCAGGCGTCACAATCGGTATGAATAAGAATTCCACGGATAATATTTTTGAACCGACGAAGGGATGGAGGATAGATGGTTATTTTACCTACATGGGGCTGGGTTTTCAGTCAAGATATCATTATTACAAAATTGGATTAGAAACCAGGCATTACAAAAAACTCAGTCCGGGATATATCCTTGCCGGGAAATTACATGGTGGTATTATCGAAACCCTCAGAGAAGGGGAATCAACTCCTATCGAGGACAGGTTTTTGATTGGTGGAGCTTCTTCTTTACGGGGATGGTCAAGGCATAGCCTTTCGCCAAAGAATGAAGAGGGAAAAGCTATTGGAGGGGACAGTATGCTTCAAGGTAGCCTGGAATTGCGTTTTCCAGTATATGATATTCTCACCGGAGCCGTTTTTGCAGATGCTGGTAATGTGTGGAAAAATGCAAAGCATTTCGCTCTTACTGATCTGTACTACGATGTTGGTATAGGTGTGCGGGTGAAGACCCCGATAGGCCCTGTAAGGCTTGATGTGGCTTTTCCGGTCTTTCAGAAGGGGGTAAATGGGCAGTTCTACCTTTCACTGGGGCATGCTTTTTAATAATGGGAAGGATATGATAAAAAAAGGGTTTAAAATAGCATCAATAATATTTACAGTTCTTGCAGGACTTTTAATTTTATTATTGGTTCTGTTGCATTCCGGAAGCCTGAATAACTTTTTAAGCTGGCAATTATCCCGGCAAATCAGTAAGTCAATCCAGGGTGAGCTAGTGGTGAGTAATATAAGTGGAAGCGTATTCAATAATTTTACCCTTCATAATATTCGTCTGAAAAACCAGGACACAACACTGGTGACAGTCAAATCTGTCCGGGTTTCTTATTCGCTTTCCGAGCTTATGGAAAAAAGTCTTAAAGTCCATTTGGTAGATGTTAATCAACTGGGTTTTAAAATAAGTCAACAAGCAGATTCTTCATGGAATGTACTTCATCTATTGGAACCGGTTTCCGTGGACAATCAGGAGAAAGAATCCCCCGGAGAGCCATTTTTTAAAAAAATTGATATTTCCAGGATTATCATCGACCCAATGAATGGTATTATTAAGCCCTCACACAGCAAAGATTACATTCCCGAAGAGATGCAAGCTTCCCTGGAACTGAACTATTACTCTGAATCCGACCAGTTGCAATCAGCCATCAGTAAATTTGAACTTCGTACCCGTGTTCCGGACGTTCGTGTTAAAAACCTATCCGGTGAGATAAAAAAATCAGGGGATACGCTGCAATGGAGCAACATGGATTTGGGACTGGCAAAAACAAAACTGGAATCATCCGGATCAATGCCCCTGGATAACCCACTACAGGCGAGCGCGAAACTTCATTTCTACCCGCTGGATTTATCTGACATACGGGCTTACCTGAAAGATTTGAATGTATACGGCGCACCTGATATTGAAGTGAGCTATAGCGGAAAAAAAGAAAAGAAACAGCTCCATACAAGCATAAGCCGGGAAGATCAGAAGCTTACTGTCAACGGATGGTTAGAAGGATTAGAGGACAGTAGCTCTTATCACTTCAACCTTTCAATGGATAGCCTGAATGGAGAACCCTGGACCAGGAAAAGGGAACACAGGCTACTGCTCTCAGGCAACATGGAGGTATCAGGTAAGGGTATCGATATACACAAAAATACCATAGACTTGAAAGGAGATTTTACAGGACTGAAGTATGGTAAATACGCCCTGGATAAGGTTTTGGTAAATGCGTCAAAAAATGGTAATCGCTCGAAAGGAAGGGTTTCAATTGAAAATAAAGCAGGGACGGTAACCTCCAGCATGCAAGTGAGTGACCTTTTTGGAAAGGTAAATTATGCCCTGGAGAGTAAAATCCGGGCTTTTGATATAGCCTACTTTGTCGAAGATTCATCTCTTACATCTTCGCTTAACGTGGATTTGAAAGCCACAGGCAAAGGAACGGAAATCGCTTCGGCAAAAACAGATATGTACATAAAGTCGCAAAACTCACAACTGATAGGCAAACCTATTGATGATTTTGAAACTGCCTTGTTACTGGATAACGGAAACTACACCTTCACAGGACTTCGGTTTAAAACTCCCTATTTTCTTTTCAGAGGAGAAGGAGAAGGACATTTAGCAGAAAGGCACCACATAAAGTTTTTCTTTGAACCCTATGACCTGAATCCTCTGCTTCAGCCCCTGCAGATTTCGCAGGTTGACCTGAAGGGAAGCATGAGTGGTGTTGCTGCAGGGTCTCCGGATTCATTACATCTTCAGGCTGATTTGTCTTTTGAAGAAGCAGCCTATGATACCATACGGATAAAAAACCTGGAAAGTACTATTGATGGGATGATGGAAGATTCCTCCTATACGGGATTTCTGAAGCTTACAGGCCAGGATATAGAATATGGGAGTTTTCATTCTGACAGCATAAACCTTTCTACTCATTATGAAGGTAACCGGATCGATAATCAAATCTATTACAAGTTGAATGATTCATTAAGCACTGATCTGGAGGCGAATGTTGAGCTTGGTGAAGTGCCGTTACTACACCTGCCAGCGCTTCAGTTGAATTTAAGTGAAAGTAGCTGGAGTGGGGGAAGCGATTCAACCTTTTTCGCTTTTGGAAAAGATACCATACGTGTCAATCATTTTCAACTGACTTCTGGAGAACAGGAAATAAGAGCACATGGACGTCTGGCTTTTAAGGGAAACGAAGACTTATCTGTCAGGGTTAAAAATGCTGACTTGAAGAAAATGACAGCATTTGGCAGTATGGAGGGTCTGCTCAGCGGTCAGCTAAGCACAACACTCAATCTGAATGGAACAGCCAAAGAACCCTTGATTGGCGGAGAAATAAATATTGATAACCCGTCGCTTCAGCAGATTGCTTTCCGTCAGTTTAATGCAGATTTTCAATACAGCGATGAACGCCTGGAATTAGAGAGCAACCTTGATGATTCCCTGCAAAACCGGCTGCATGCTTTCATACAGGCTCCGGTGCATATATCTTTAGGAGACAGTATAGCCCTGTTACGCCAGAATACTGATTTTATAGCCCGTTTAGCGATAGACAGTCTCAACACCAGCCTATTCAATCCATTTATGAAACAGTATGATATGCGAGCCGGGGGGTATATTTCTTCCAATATGGAAATGACACACACCATTGAACAGCCCCAGGTTGAAGGGAAACTGCAATGGCTGAAAGGAAGTTTCTTCCATGAAGCAACAGGACTGGCTTATCATAATATAGAACTGGCAAGCAGCTTTTCTAATGAGCGCCTTTCTCTTGATCAACTGGATATACGTTCGGGAAAAGGATATCTTCGGGGTTCCGGCTATGTCAATATTCGTCCCTTTTCACCTGAGTTTCTGAATTATATTGACATTCAAATTGATGCAAAAGAATTTAAAGCCCTTGAAACACCGGCAGTAGAAGCCACTATAAATTCTAACCTGACAGTAAAAGGCCCCTATGAAGCTGCAAAAATAAATGGACAGCTTACAGTGTTGCAATCCGCATTAAATGCCGACGTTTTACAGGCAGAATTTTCCAAAAAAGGAGAACATCCAAATCCACCAATGCTGGTCCAGGCATTACAGGATACGATAAAGGAAAAGGAAGAAGCTCCGCAGGCCATCGCTGACACTGTGACTGTATCCGGGAATACTTTCTACAACAATTTAAGCGGTAGCTTTTTGGTGAAAGTACCTGGAAACACATGGGTGAAGGGAGAAGACATGAATTTTGAACTGAACGGTGAATTGCGTGCGGTGAAGGAAGGTCCCCAGGTTGATCTGTTTGGGGATTTGAATGTAAACCGGGGATACTATAAATTTTACGGGAAACGGTTTACTTTTGAGAAAGGTAAACTCACCTTCACAGGTGGTCGTGAGATAAATCCATTGGTTGATTTTGTAGTAGTCTATACGTTCAGGGATGAAAATCAACAATTGCGGAAGCTTAGGCTATATCTAACGGGAAGGACTCTAAATCCAGAGATTCGGTTTACCCTTGACAACTCCCGGATTGAAGAGAAAGATGCGGTTGCCTATATTCTTTTCGGCAGGCGAATGGAGAATCTGACTGGCCAACAAGCCACAACGGTAGAGCAGAGCGCACAGAATATAGCAACTAACCTCGCCCTTGGACAGTTATCCAACGTACTACAGGATGCATTGCAATCATCCTTGCACCTGGACGTGGTTGAGATAAGTGGCGAAAATACCTGGCGAGCCGGGAAAGTGACTTTAGGGAAATACATTACGGATGACCTGTACTTAAGGTATGAACAAAATTTTGCCTTTGATAAAAATAGCAAAACTATTGAACCTGAAGAAATTGCCCTGGAATATCAAATCTTGCGTTCATTGTTTTTGCAGGCCACGAATCAAAGAAATAACAGTGGATTTGATCTGATATTCAAAAAATCCTGGAAATAAATTGAGCAGGAGGATAAAATAGTCAAATAAAATTACAGTGTTACGCATTACTTTTCTTTTACTACTGACGAATCCAGTTTTTTATCAGATAGTTATACTTTCCTGTAAACAAAATGCATAAAAAGAGTGAAGATAATGGGAGCAAGAGATAAAATAGCTGCGGATTTGAATACTATTTCCAGACTTGAATTGCTGAGTATAAATCCAAAAAGTGGCGGTGAAAGGGTTTGTCCTATATACGTCATTGTGGTAAAGCCAGATACTATTCCTGCTCTCAGGTTTGATGATACAAGCTGAGTAACGATAGTATTCAATGCAGGGAAGACCAGTCCAAAGCCTACAGCCCAGATAATTATACTGCCTAAAAGGTATAAAAAGCTTAAAGCAAATGAAATCAGCAGCAATCCAGTGCCGCAAAATAAAAAACCAATAGCGATGATTTTATAATTTTTAAAACGGTAAAATAGTTTTCCGGACTGAGACGCTGTAACAGCAGCCATAGCAGAACCCACTGAAAGCATTAATCCTGTATACATAGTAGAAAGCCCCAGTTCATCAACCACCATGATTGGTGCATAGACGATCAGGCAGTACAATAAGATAAAAATAAAAAGGTTGGAGAGATAGACCCAAAGTGTCTTCTTGTCTCTCATAACCAAAAATATTGACCTAAAGTAATCTCTTAATGTTGTTTTGGTATTTATTTCCACTGTTTTGAGGCGTAAACTTACAAGAATAGCCAATGGTACAGCCAAAATATAAATATAAAATGGATAAAACCAGGTTAGGGTAGCTACCGCTCCGCCTATAAAAGGAATGCCTGTATTGATCAGTGACTGGGCACTACTCCTGTATCCCATAGCTACAGCACGGGCTTTCTCGGTAAAAATATCACCGATGAGTGTTACACCCAGGCTCATCATTCCTGCAGCTCCGATGCCCTGTAAGCCTCTTAAAATAAGCACCAGGTAAAATTCTTTTACAAGTGCAATGCTAAACCCACTGATACCATAAAGAATGATTGCAGGAACCAGCACACGTTTCCGCCCATGCCTATCAGCCAATACACCATGAACGGGGGTAGAGACAAGAGCACATAGGGTATACACGCTCATTACAAGTCCGATTACCTCCCTGGACGTTCCCAGTGGCTCAATCATCGCAGGAAGAATTGGGGCAACCATGCTTCCCCCAATCACTGCCATAACAACAATCCCCAGGATAATACGGAAACTATATGTTTTTAAAACTTTGGTGGAATCAGCTTCCTGTTGCACAATAGATTATTCCCTATTTTTTCATTCTTTCTGATAATAGCTCCGTGCCATTCCCAATATTATCTTTTTCATTTTCCCGTATGATTGTTACAAAAGCTTCTTCCGGGATATCCATTATCTGGCTGGATTGTTTCACTATCGCCTTTACCAGGCGCTCTTTTTGGTCCTTGGTTAAATGTGGTCCGTCTATGTTAATTACCGGCATATTACAGCATTTTTTCAGGTTCTACAATACAAAATTTCAGGAAGAACTCAGTTATTCCTGCCTCTTTTCAGACCAGTCTAAAGTAGAAAAAAAAGGATTATTTTACAAACTGAGAAACTCTTTAGCTTTTTGCATGCCGCATAATAAAATACCATCAAAAAGTTGTTAATTTAGTCAGCAATAAAAAAAGAAGATTTTGTAGACATCTATCCAAAGATGTTTAAATTTAAAAATTTACAGGAAAATTGAAATATGATTGAAAAACTTATCTGTGTATTAATTTTCTTTTCTCTTATCCTTTGGATATGGGCATTTTTTGATATTGCAAAAATGCAATTTAAGAAACCGGTGTTGAAGATTATTTGGATAGTAGCTATTTTCTTGTTTCCAATATTAGGACCGATATTATATTTTCAACTCAAAAATAATTATGGATAGAATACAACAAATCGCAGACATTGCAAAAGACCATTTTACAAATGCCAAAGGGAGTCACCGTTGGGATCATACCCTTCGTGTGATGAATTTATCTGAGCATATTGGACGTCTTGAGAATGCGGATATGGAAGTTGTACGTATTTCGGCATTGTTACATGATATTGGAAGAACAAAAGAAGATAAGTCGAATGGGGCTGTTGATCATGCTTTTGAAGGAGCAAAAATGGCCAGGGACATTCTGCAAAAGTTTAGAATTTCCACGGAAAAGCTGGAAAATATAGTACACTGTATTGAAACACATCGATTCAGAGGGGAAAAGAGACCCAAAACCATAGAAGCAAAGGTTTTATTTGATGCCGATAAATTAGATTCAATCGGAGCCGTCGGAATTGGAAGGGCCTTCCTGTTCGCCGGCGAAGTGGGAGCAAAGCTGCACGATGAAAATGTGGATGTTAAGAAAACAAAACCTTATACAAAAGATGATACTGCTTACCGGGAATACCTGGTGAAGCTCCGTAAGATAAAAGACAGGGTGCTAACCGATGAAGGGAAGAGGCTCGCAGAAGAGCGTCACAAGTTTATGTCCGGATTTTTTGACCGGCTCAATAAAGAGGTAAGAGGAGAGGTATAAACCAATTTTTACATACCTAAACCATACAATTATCTTATTAA
>JBKGZD010000083.1:0-11560 GCA_046545795.1 Bacteroidales bacterium
GACAACCTGGAAAAAAGCATTGAAGAGAGCCTGCAAAAAGCTGAAGCGCTCAGGCAGAGCATTTTGAAACAAGCTTTTGAAGGCAGGCTTACCGAAGCGTGGCGCAAGAAACACCCGGAGCTGGTTACCGGCGAGAACTCCGCGGAAAGGTTGTTGGAACGGATTAAGGAAGAGAAAGAAAGTTTAAGTCAAAAAACAATTAAAAAAAGTTAAGACTTGAAACATTCATACAAAAATATTGTTTTATAATGACAAAATATTTAATTTTGACACTATTGCTGTCATTATAAAACCTAAAAACCGTCTTATGTTAATCAGAGTATCTATAAAAAACTTTCTCTCCTTTGATGAAGAGACAGTTTTAAGTCTTTATCCGGGGAAAGGACCGGAACAAAGGCATGTTATCCGTGGAGATAAGAGAGATGATATACCTATTCTTAAAACCGCAGTTGTTTATGGCGCCAATGCTTCTGGTAAATCCAACCTGGTGAAAGCCATTGCTTTTATGAAGCATTTTGTTACAAAAGGTTTTCCTTCGCAAAAAGGCATCCGTTATGAACCTTTTAAATTGTCGGACAATTCAGATAACACTTCAAAAATTGAATTCGAAATCGAAACCAATGGTTCTTATTATGCCTATGGAGCCGATTTTAATAAAGAAGAGGTTGTGGAAGAATGGCTGGTGAAGCTGAACAAACGCACCGAACAAACTATTTTCAACCGGAAAAACCTGAAAGATGAGGTAAAAGTGGAGTTTGACAAGGTCCATTTCGATAATAAAGACAATGAAATGTTTGCGCATTTTACAGGAAGAGGAACACCGCGAAACAGATTATTCCTTCTGGAAGCCCAAAGAAGAAACATCAATTTTATCAAAGAAATCAATGAAGTATTCGACTGGTTTTCCGGCAAATTAAAGGTATTGTTTCCTGATTCCAGAAGAGTTGGTTTAGAGTTTAACCTGAATGAAGACAAAAGCCTGTCCGATTCCTTCAGTCGGTTTTTGGAATATTTTAAAACAGGAATCAGCGAACTCTCCAGGTATAAAATTGACCCGGAAAGTGATTTGGAAGAATTCCCGAACGAAATGCTACAGGATATTTTTGGCGAACTAAAACCAGGCAGGCGATTTATCTTATCGGGACAAAATAACCGAAGAAACTATGCTTTTGAAAAAAAGAAATCGGGAAAAGTGGAAGCTTACAAGATTATGGCAAGACATGAGGCAGCCAGCGGAGAAGACGTATATTTTGAACTGGATGAGGAATCCGATGGAACCAACCGGTTGATTGACTTTATCCCGGCGTTGATTGACTTAAGCTCCACTGATTCTGTTTACGTAATTGATGAACTGGATCGCAGCATGCATCCAATATTAACCAGGAAAATTATAGAGTATTTTCTCAACTCTTCTGAAAAGTTGGCGAGCCAATTGATTGTCACCACACATGAAGCCAATTTATTAGACCTCGAGTTACTCCGGAGGGATGAAATCTGGTTTGTCGAGAAGAACAAGAAAAACAGTTCAGAACTGTATTCCTTACTGGAATTTAAACCCCGCAAAGAGACCAATATAACCAAAGGTTACTTGCAAGGTCGTTACGGTGCCATTCCTTTTTTGTCGAACCCTGAAGATTTAAACTGGTAATGCCAAGAATAAAAAGATCGTTTGAAAGACCAGAAGGCAAAAAGGAAGCCCGCTTAATAATCATTGCCGCTGAAGGCAGAAACACCGAGCGTATTTATTTCGAAGCTTTGGCAGAATATTACCAATCAACAGAGGTTCATGTTGAAATTATTGACAGAAAAACAGATTCTTCCAATCCGGAGGAGGTATTAAAAACATTAAATGAATTCGCTACATCGTATGAACTGGATGAGACCGATGAACTATGGATGGTGATAGACAGGGACTTTAAATCATGGACGGAAAAAACAATCAGTGAGGTCGCACGGCAATGCCATCAGAAAAAAGGATTTAATCTTGGATTAAGCAATCCCGCTTTTGAAATTTGGCTTTTAATTCATGTTAAGGATATTGATGAATATACTGAGAACGAAAAACAGAAATTTTATGAAAATAAAAAGCTATCAAAAAGCAAAACCGCATTAAAGAAAGAACTGAGCAAATTGCTCCCGAATGGATTTAATGAATCAAATTATGATCCGGGTTTTCTAATTAAA
The DNA here is from genome assembly GCA_046545795.1 of Bacteroidales bacterium. Classification (GTDB taxonomy): domain Bacteria; phylum Bacteroidota; class Bacteroidia; order Bacteroidales; family UBA12077; genus JAGXLC01. The sequence continues at coordinate 2,185 of JBKGZD010000083.1, forward strand.
AATATCAGCATTGCCATCGAGAGAGCAAGAAAAATGGATAAGAAACCACAATCGAGATGGCCTGATTATTTGGGAACACGCATTTACAGATTAGCAGAAAAAATTATAAAAGGAAAATAACAATACTTATGACCTCAACTATTATATCAAAAGTCTGGAGTTTTGCCAACGTTCTACGTGACGATGGCTTAGGATACGGTGATTACCTGGAACAGCTTACCTACCTGCTGTTCCTGAAGATGGCCGATGAATTTTCCAGGCCTCCCTATAACCGGAAAACGGGTATCCCAAAAGAATACAATTGGGAAAGCATCAAAGACAAGCGAGGCGCTGAACTGGAAAATCATTACATCAAAATGCTCCGTGAACTGGGCAAGCAAAAAGGTATTCTCGGTCAAATTTTTACCAAGTCACAAAACAAAATACAGGACCCGGCCAAACTGAAACGCCTCATCAACATGATAGATGGTGAAAAGTGGGTGATGATGAGCTCTGATGTGAAAGGTGATATTTACGAAGGCTTGCTCCAAAAGTATGCAGAAGATACCAAAAGCGGCGCCGGGCAATACTTTACTCCTCGTCCTCTGATACGTGCCATGGTAAAATGCGTGAACCCGGAGCCGAAAAAAACTATTTCTGACCCGGCATGTGGTACGGGTGGTTTCTTTCTGGCAGCTTATGACCATCTGGTAAACAAGGGCCTGGACAAAGAGCAAAAAGAGTTTCTGAAGCATAAGACATTCAAGGGAAATGAAATCGTCCCAGGAACTCGTCGTTTGGCTCTCATGAACCTATTCCTGCACAACATCGGGGAAATAACCGATGAATCTTTAATTTCACCGGATGATTCATTGCTTTCAGATTCCGGTGAACGATTTGAGTATGTGCTGACCAATCCCCCTTTTGGGAAGAAAAGCAGCATGACCTTCACCAATGATGAGGGCAAGCAGGAAAAAGAAGACCTGGTTTACAACAGAAACGACTTTTGGGCTACTACCTCTAACAAACAACTGAACTTTGTTCAACACATCCACACTATGTTGAAGGCAAACGGTGAAGCTGCTGTTGTTGTCCCGGACAACGTACTTTTTGAAGGAGGTGCGGGTGAAACGGTACGAAAAAAATTACTGGAAACAACTGAACTACACACGATCCTAAGATTACCAACAGGAATATTCTATAAGCCCGGAGTGAAAGCCAATGTAATTTTCTTTGATAACAAACCCGCCCGTAAAGACCCATGGACAAAAGAGGTCTGGTTTTATGACTTCAGAACCAATAAGCATTTCACACTTAAGGAAAATCCCCTGAAAGATGAAAACCTGAAAGATTTCATCGAACTCTACAACCCAAAGAACAGGCACAAACGGAAAGAAACCTGGTCTGAAGAAAACCCCGAAGGACGCTGGCGAAAATTCACCTATGATGAAATCGCAAACCGGGACAAAACCAGTCTGGATATCTTTTGGCTAAAAGACAAAAGCCTCACCGACATGGATAATCTGCCCGATCCGGATGTACTGGCAAAAGATATCATAGAAAACATCGAATCCAGCCTGGGAGGATTTAAAGAGATTATGGATGAGTTGAATGGAGAGTAAAAATACTATTAATGTAATAGTTGCTCTTCCATCCTTCTCAAATTCCCAGGCTTAACAATCCGAAATTGACACTTCAGGATTCGTGTTGGAAATAAGGGTGAAACGAGAAATTTAAGGCAGAAAGCAAAGTAAAAAATTGCTTTTAAACTAAAGTTCCTTTTTATTATCAAAGAATATTAGTAAATTATAATTTTTCGTTTATCATTAAAAAGTATCCTTCAAAAACAAAAACATAACTATTCATGCTCAGAAGCCTGTTAGTCATACTGCTCATTGGTTTTTTAACGCAAAGGGGATTGTCATTAACGGCAAATCCAGATGAAGACAGCACCAAATTACCTCAATATTCAGTTATTGACGACATAATACCTGAAAAGGAAGTCCAAAAGGTATATGACAACCTCGATAGAAATAATCTACCATTGGAACATACTGATTCAATAAAAAATTATATTAAAACTTCTGAGTCATATAAAGACCTGGCAAATTTGGATAAAGCACTCAACTATCTGCACAAAGCTGACCAATTGGCTGATAAACAAAATTCCCGCTTAAACAAAATTGATGTTCTAAATAAAATTGGGGCCATTTATCGAATGAAAGGCCACTATTCAAAAGCTTTACAACGGCATGAAAAAGCAATGCAGCTTGCAGAAGAAACAGGCAACGATGAAAAAAAACATACAGCCAATTACTATATCGGCTTAGTAGAACGTGACAGAGGGGAATATGGGAATGCTTTTAACAGACTCTATGAAAGCCTGAAATGGTTTGAGAAAGAAGGGAATAAAGAAAAAATGGCTAAAACACTTAACAGCATGGGAAATGCATATAGATATTTAAAGCAAAATGATTTGGCTCTTGAACTATACAAAAAAAGCCTGGGTATTTATGAAGAATTGAAAGACAGCTCCAATATTTCAAAAGTTTTAAATAATACAGGTATTGCACTTAAAAATAAAGGTAAATATAACGAAGCACTCGAGCACTATCACGCCGGGTTGCAAATAGATAAAAAGTACCTCCAAATATTAAGACTTTCCAGGAAGCTTAACAATATTGGTTATGTCTATATTCAACTTGGTAATTATAATGAAGCGCTGAAATATTTCAACAAGGCCCTGTCTATAAAAGAAATGATGAATTCTGAGTCGGATATAGCTCTTACTCAATACAACCTTGGAATTTGTTATAAACATCTCAGGGAGTATGATGTTGCACTTAACTACATGCAACAAGCTTACCAGGAAAGTCAGCACCTAAATAAACTAAGTCTTATTCATACTACTGCCGAGCAATTAGGCGAATTATACTACCAGAAGGGAAACTACCAGGAGGCTTTTAATTACAAAAAAATTTCAAAAAAATATAAAGACAGTACTTACAATCCCGATAAGTTAATTGCGGTTGGTGCAGCAGAGGCCAAGAATTTCAGAATTAACGAGCTAGAGAACTTGAGGAAAAAAAGTAAGCACACCCAGAAAACCCTCTTATGGTCAATCATTTTTATCTCTCTTGGATTAGGTGGTTTAGTCTTTTTTATTGCCAGACAAAAACAAATTATAAAAGCGCAAAGGCAACAACTTACTGAAAAACAAAAATTAAAACAGGCCCTGGAAAATAAAAAAAGCGAGATTCATTCAAAAAATTTACAAATATTAAGCAAAAGCCAAACGATAAACAATCTTTCTAAACGATTAAATGAATTCAAAACAACCCTGCATACCCCTCAAAAAGCTAAAATTCAAAACTTTATTAATGAATTGAACACAAGTACAGATGATAAAATATTCGAGGAAATAGAATTATTACAGGGAGAGGATGGAGAAGATTTCTTTAAAAAACTTGGCAAAATATGTCCTAACTTAACTCCCAATGAAAGGAAACTCTGCGCCCTTTTAAGGCTGAACCTTTCAACAAAAGAAATATCTAAAATTACCCGTCAATCACCTCAAAGCATAAGGATGGCAAGAAGCAGAATCCGTAAAAAGCTGAAAATAACCAGAAAAACAAACCTCACAAATTTCCTGACAGAACTGTAATGTCATACTCCCTTGTATAGCAATGCTTTAAATAAGCTGTATATATTTTGTTACACTTGGTGCAACACCATGTTATAGCAAATATTTGTTTCTATACCCTCCAAACATAACCTTTGTTTTAGTTATGAAATTAAACTTTTGGTGTTTTTATGACAAAACATTGTTATCACTACTTTTTAATTATTACTAATCTAAATTTTTATTACTATGAAGAAAAAACTGTTATTGAGACTGCTCTTTAGTTTTCTGTCATTGTTAATATTCGGTTATTCCGCAATGGCACAAATTACAGTTTCGGGTACAGTTGTCTCAGAAGAAGACGAAGAACCCCTGCCGGGGGTATCCGTAATTGAGAAAGGAACCGATAATGGAACTACCACAGACTCTGAGGGTTCTTACCAAATAGAGGTTCCTGATGAAGAAGCTGTATTGGAATTCTCTTTTGTTGGAATGCAAACGAAAGAAGTAAAGGTAGAAGATCAAAAAACAATTGATGTAGCCTTAGGAGAAGATGTTGAAGAAATTGATGAAGTAGTCGTAACCGGCTATGGAACTCAGAAAAGGAGTGACCTGACAGGTTCTGTATCATCAGTTCAAGCTGAAGGCATTGAAGGAATGGCTGTAGAAAGCGTTCAAAAGGCAATGCAAGGCCGTGCAGCCGGGGTTGAGGTTACAGCCCAGGATGGCGTCCCGGGTGGTGCGGTAGATGTTCTTGTACGTGGAAAAGGTTCTTTTTCTTCGAATGACCCTGTATGGATTGTTGATGGAGTAGAAATAGAAACAGGTGGTATAGGTTACCGTTCCCCATCTGAAAGTGTATTATCTTCGCTGTCTTTTGATGATATTGAATCCATTGATATTCTGAAAGACGCTGCTGCCACTGCAATTTACGGAGCAAAAGGAGCAAGAGGAGTTGTTGTAATAGAAACAAAAGAAGGGACAAAAGATAAAGAAACAAGTTTTGACTTTGAAATAAGCAGAGGCTACACGCAACCTATAAGAACCAATCCTGTGATGGACGGTCCACAATGGGCTCAATGGGATTATGAAAGGATGGTTAACAGATATGGGGAAGGTTCAGAAGATGTCCAAGAACGCCTTGAAACCGGAGTTGACAGAGGATGGTATGAACTGAATTCAGACGGTACTCCTGATTTTAGTACTACACCAAATTATGATTGGCAGGATGAAGCTTACAGAACAGGTAATATGACAAAGGCTAACCTTTCTGTACGAGGTGGAAATGAAAAGACACAATTTTATACCTCTCTTGGTTTCAATGATACAGAAGGTCATGTTATAGCTTACGATTTTGACAAAGCAAACTACAGACTCAATGTTAACCACCAGGCCACAGACAAATTAAGCTTTGAAGCACGGGTAAGTGCTAACTGGAGTGAACAAAATACAACAAGGCTAGAAGGTGCATGGTCAAGTCCGGTAAGAGCCTCAGCAGGTATTCCACCGGTAGAGCCAATATATGATGAAGATGGATATAGAGGTTACCATGGAGCACCAAGAAGCGTTTACGGTGCTTATCCTGCTCACTTTCTTAATAGTGCTGATTTAGACCACAATATCAACAAAAATCTTAAAAATATTGTGAATCTCTCAGCGAATTATAATATAACGGACTTTTTAACTTACCGTGCAACCCTTGGTGTTGATTATAATCATTCTGACGAAGAGCAATGGTATGACCCCAGGGCTTCTGACGGACAATCAGACAACGGTGTTCTAAGAGATTATGAGCATACAGCTTATGCAATTCAAACAACACAAACCCTAAACATAGACAAAACTTTTGGTGATAAGCACAAACTTGATGGTGTAGCAGGCTTTGAAACCTGGGAAAGGATTTTTAGAAGAACTGCTGCAAGAGGTCAAAATTTCCCTCATCATGGAATGAATGTACTAGTAAATGCTGGGGCGGTTGAATGGTGGGAAGGCCTTCATACCGAAAGAGCTACTATGGGTGCGTTCTCAAGGTTAAACTATACTTATGATGATAAATACTTGTTAACTTTAACCGGAAGATATGACGGAAGCTCAAGGTTCGGTGCTGAAAACAGATGGGGTTTCTTCCCTGCTGCGGCAATAGGCTGGAGAATGTCTGATGAAGATTTTATGGCAGGCCTTAGCCAAGTTGACAACTTATTATTAAAGCTCAGTTACGGTAAAGCTGGTTCTGATGCAGCCGATACATATGCTGCTCTTGGGCTTTGGAGTGGCGGCACCCAATACATGGGAGATGCCGGATTGTATCCTGATCAGCTCCCAAATAAATTTTTAACATGGGAGGAAAGCAGAGACTTAAATTTATCCGTTAACTTTTCAGCTTTTGACGGAAGATTATCTATGGACCTGGAAGCTTACAAAAAATGGTCCGAGGAATTGTTACTTGACAGACCGCTGCCTTATAGTACAGGATGGTCAGAAATTAGTGAAAACATAGGTCGTACACTTACGCGGGGTGTTGAATTAACTTTAAATACAGTAAATATAGAAAATGAAAACTTCCGCTGGACCACCAACTTTAACTTCGCCTACTCAAGAAACGAAATACTGGATTTGTTACCTGGACAGGAAATGCTTGATGACCGCACAAAGGTTGGACAAGCAATAGATGACAGGTATATACCAGTATGGGCAGGCGTAAATCCTGCAGATGGCAGACCTATGTATCATGATGAAGATGGAAACATTACATATAACCCAACTTATGATGACAGACAGTGGCAAGGTCCACAAGAACCTCTGGTATATGGCGGTATAGGTAACGATTTCCAGTTTGGGAATTTCACTGCTTCCATACATTTTCAATACTCAGCCGGAAACAAAATGTATAATAGCGATGCAAGATTTTGGTTCGCTGGAACAGGCGACAGAAACCAGTTTGAGAAGGTATTTACAGATAGATGGCAGGAACCAGGAGATGTGACAGAAGTACCAAAACCAATATATGGAAATGTCTATCCGGGTAATGTGCAGGCTCCTAATACTTATGCTTCTCATATGTTTGAAAGAGTGGATTACATCAGGTTGAAAGAATTAAACATCTCTTACAACATACCTAAGGACCTATTAAATAGCGTGGGTCTTAAAGATCTGAGAGTATTTGTTCGCGGTTCGAACCTGATCACATGGGACAATTATTCAGGTGCTGACCCTGAATTCACTGACAATGACTTTGGAAAATATCCAATTGGACAGAGTATAACATTTGGCGTAAACACTCAATTTTAATCACCAATAATAAAGTTAAAAATTATGAAAAAATATAATTTCATATTAGCAATAATAATAACCACGGGGTTTCTTTTCGTAAGCACTTCATGCGAAGACTATCTGGAGAGATACCCGCGTGATTCGGTAGCAAGCGAAGAAGCATTTGCTACAATAGATGACATAGAAGGCGTTATTGCAGGAATTTATAACCGGATGCAAGCTGGTGAATATAACCAGCGGGAAATGAATCTTGCCGGTGAATTGCTTGCAGATAATATGGATATTGCAGAATCGAACGCTGGAAGAATGGATCAACATCCTACAAATGAGGAAGGTGCTGGATTTGGAATATGGGCAAGAGTATATGATGACATTAACAGGTGTAATCTTGTTCTTGACAACATTGATGATGTAGATGCAAGTGAATCGGAAAAGAATCAAGTGAAAGGTGAAGCACATGCAATTCGTGCCCACCTGTATTTTGATTTGCTCAGAATTTATGCTCGTCCCTATCTTCATCAGGAACCTGATGTGGAAGGGGAACCATTAGGCGTTATTCTTAAAACCGAACCATTCGAAGGTATTGACGAAAGCGCCTTTGAAGAACGTGCAACAATTGATGAAGGTTATCAACAAGTACTTGATGACTTAAACGATGCTATTACTTTCCTTGAAGGAGATAGTGATTTTCCTTACAGGTATAATGAAGTTTCTGCCAAAGCAATGCGCGCAAGATTACATCTTTACATGGGCAATTGGGGAGAAGCTATTGACGATGCCGAAGATGTAATCGATGAAGCTCCGATAGATTTGGTTAATGCTGAGTCAGGTGTGGAATACGTTGATAAAGTTTTTGCTTCCCAGCCAGGTGCAGAATCTATTCTGGAGCTTGGCTTTGAAAATGAATCAGATGCTCCTTCTATGAACTACAGCGTTGCTGGAATGGCAACATACTATGAAGAGGATACTCTTGATGTCCCTGTAGTAGAAGATAAAGGCAGGCCGAGTTACAGGGCTTACGGTGACGTTATACTGCGCAGAGATCTGGTCGAAAATGTACTGGAAGAATATGAAGCACTTGGAGATGTGCGTGGTGAAGAAAATGCTACGTATTACCAACTGGATAAAGGTGGCCAATTTGCTGCATTCCAGGCAAAATATCACAGTTACGCAGGTGTTGCAAACTGGGATGATATCAAGGTAATCCGGCTACCAGAAATGTATTTTATCGCAGCAGAAGCATATGCTGAAGAGGGTGACTTATCAAGTGCAGAAGATATGTTAATGTCCTTAAGAGAACACAGAGGAATTGGTGACGAAGAGATTAATGTTGCGGATAAAGAAGAATTCATCGACCTGCTGCTGACTGAAAAAAGACTTGAGTATTTCAGCGAAATGTCTCACAGGTGGTTTGACCTGAGACGCCGTGGAATGGACATTCCTAAAGGAATAGATGGCGTTGACGCGGGAAGTCCGCTGGACTTTGAAAACTACAGGGTAGTGGAAAAAATTCCTGAATACGAATTAGATGCAAATGAAAATTGCGTACAGAACCCTGGCTATTAATAATTAAAAACAAACAAAATGAAAAGTATGAAAAAGTTAATATTATCCATATTCGTTTTATCAGTGGTAGCAATTATTAACAATGCTTGTTTCGAAGATTTAAACGATACAAGTTATGACGGACCACTGGTGGCTGAATTTTCACATCTCTCTAACACTGAAGATGAAGCCGACTGGATATCCACAGGCTCATTCTGGGCTACAACTTTAAGCGGAGAGTATGACGAAGCTCCATTACAAGTTTCTCTAGTAGGCCCACACCAAGGCGAAGACAAAGAGGTTGGGTATTACATTGCAGATGAAGTATACAGAGATAATGATGACAATAAGCTCAAACTAAATGAGCCAGACCATGATGAATGGGAGCTCCTGGAAACTACAGCAGAGGAAGGGACAGACTATGACATCCAGGATGACGGAATTATAACAATTCCAGCCAACAGTAGTTATGGCCCTATATCCATGGAACTGACTCCAACTGAAGAGCGGGTTATGTATATAGTTCTTGAAGAAAGGGACATTAAACCCAGCGAAAACTATAAAATTTTCCGCTTAACGATCCAGCCATAAAAATTAAAAAAACAACCATGGACAGTTATTATGCCAAAGTAAAGTCTTAAAAGGGTTATTCGGCATAGACATATAAAAACATAAAAACATAACTGTCCATGGTTTACCCGGCTCCTATTTCCCCCATTTCCCCCTGCCGGGTTTTTAAGAAGACCGCCTTGCAAAAGCGAGGCGGTTTTTTTTGAAATACAAAAGATCTACCCCTTAAAATAGACTTACCACGCCATTAAAAGACGTATTAGGATTTAACTCTTCATCATAAAGGCGGATAAACTATTCTTTAGATCAAAATGGTTTTGGACCAAAACAACCAGTACCAAAGGCAACCCTGTCTCCTCCATAAATAAAACCTTAAACATGGCTTATAAT
>JBKGZD010000084.1:0-11503 GCA_046545795.1 Bacteroidales bacterium
CGGAGATACTTCCCAATAGCTTCGGCTATTTCCCTTGCCGCATAATAAAATTTTACGAAAATTTTGAAAACGGAAAAAATCCGCGGAAATTAGTTGTATCCGCGTCATCCGTGTTCTATAATTGTTGGAACGCTGATGACGCTGATGCAACTGATCAACACGGATAATAAAAAACAATTCCGTAAACAATAAAATATTGTTAATAAGGCGATTGAGTAGTTTATGTATATGGAAGTCTATAGATCTATACTCAACCCTGTATACACACCAAATGAATATGGAAATGTTTTGCCTGCACCAGCGCTAAAAGAACTCAGGAAATAATCAAACATTGGCTGCATTGAAAGTCGCATTGTTTCGGTTACATTATAACTTAAGCTCAAACCCAGGGTACCAGAATATGTTACCTGTGATAGTCCTTCAATATTTCCTACCTTGTTATTTTCCAAGGTGTTCTGTAAATAAAGACCTTTCCCAACAAGGAAATTTGTATTAATACCACTGATCATTCCTATGCCAACATTTCTGTCGATCAATTTATACTCAAGCAACAATGGAATCTTAACAAATTCCATTCTTTGGAATATTGGCTTGTCAAGGTCCAATTCATTGTTTATTCGTTTTTTTGAATTTCCTTCTGGAGAATATATATCACTAATGGTAATGGTATTATCTGCCTCATTATTAATTTTGTTTATTTGGAGCTTGCTTTCTCCTATAGAACCATTAAATACCGCTGTAACACTTTCATTATTCGAGCGGAGATAGGCCGGAGCATCTAAGCTCACATTATTGAGTGTTTGACCATATTGAGCATAGATAACCCCTGAAGATATTTTCAGCTTTTCATTAATCTTATAACCTAAATTTAATCCGCCGGAGTATGTAATCAGACTTTGTTCGTCATTAATAGATATATTCCCCGGACTTCCTGTTATATTGCGGTAAGAAATAGTTGGAGAAACCTGTGCACCCAATTCCAGTTTTGAAATGTTTTCAGAAGCTAAATTCCAGGTTCTCTTTTTTGAACTATTATTACTATTATTATAAGCTAAGGTATTATAATCATTTATCTCATTATTCTTCAAAGTAACATAAAACATTTTCCTGTTTTCGTTTTCCTTAATTGCTGCAAATTTGGGGTTTAATTTTTCGGGTGGAGTTTCTCTTATTGTTTCTTGCCCATCAATATCTTCTACTAATGCCGATGAGTTAGATTTATTCGAATCAGTCTTGTCGGAAATTTTATCATTTTCTGCCAGATAATCTTGTGAAGCATCCATCATAAAATTGTTCTCAAGCTGCATTAATTCAGGAATCTGATTATATTCTGTTATAAGGGTATTTATCCCAGAATCCCTGTTTAGGTAAAAATTCAAATTAAACATCATAACAGTTCCACCTATCACGAGGAATATAGCTATGAATGCTGCAATTTGATAATATTTATCCCACGAACGTTTTCCAGGGGTTGCCATATTTGATTCAATATTATCCCATACCTCCTCCGGCGGCGGAGTTTCAAACCCGCTAAACTGCTTTCGGAAAGCTTTATCTATGTCTATTGAATCAAAAAACATTAAATCACTTTAGTTAATTTGATATTTATATCCTTATTTATTTTCTTCTTAAGCATTTCCCTCGCCCTCGAAAGATTTGATTTCGATGTTCCTTCGCTGATATTTAATTTATGTGCAATCTCCTGGTGATTATAGCCCTCAATTGCATATAAATTAAACACCGCTCTGTACTGTGGAGACAGACTTTGTATCATCCTCAACAAGTCTTTTGAATTAAGCTCCTCCAACACATGTTCATATTTTACATGAGTATTCTCTAAATGTATATCCGAATGGCGTAATATTAAATTATTGCTTTTTCTAAAATTCTCCATTGCAGTATTAATAACGATCCTTTTCATCCATCCCTCCAGAGAGCCTTGGTTTTTGTACTGATTCAGTTTTGAGAAAATTTTTATAAAACCTTCCTGCAAAAGGTCTTTAGCTTCATGCTCATCGCTGGAGTACCTTAAACATAATCCGTACAGCCTGGGTGAAAAGATATCATATAAAAGCTTTTGTGATTTCTTGTCTCCCTTTTTACAGGCTTTCACTATGTTTGTCAAATCATGTGACACAATTCAAATTACTGTGGTATATTACAAATTTACCGATTTTTTTATTAAACCAAAATTTTACCACAAAAATATGTTGATGATTTGCAAACAACTACTTAGAAGATGAATTTCTGCATGCAATAGTTGCGTTTTAAAAAAATAAAAAAACCACGCAACCTAATTTATTATTTTCTCATCTATATAAGTAGATAACGTTAAACTGAGTATTTTAAAAACATACTTCTTAAGAACCCTCACTAAAACCCCTATATACAGATTTTCGGAAAAACAACAGGGCGAAATTTTCGCCCTGTTGTTTGTTTATGGTATCATCAATGAGGTTTATGAAATCCGCTATATATGAATCACTTCATCGTAAGCAGCAGCTGCTGCTTCCATAATAGCTTCAGACATTGTGGGATGTGGATGTATCGATTTGATGATTTCATGACCGGTGACTTCAATTTTCTTGCCAAGGACTAATTCTGAAATCATCTCTGTAACATGAGCGCCAACCAAATGAGCGCCAATTAATTCTCCATATTTTTCGTCAAAAATCAACTTAACAAAACCATCTTTTTCCCCTGCAGCACTCGCCTTTCCTGAAGCAGTAAACGGAAATTTACCAACTTTAATTTCATAACCAGCTTCTTTAGCTGCTTTTTCGGTTAACCCAACAGATGCGACTTCAGGGGTTGAATATGTGCAACTTGGTATGCTGTTATAATCAATAGGCTCAGGATCCTTTCCAGCAATTTTCTCAACACAGGTAATCCCCTCTGCAGAAGCTACGTGTGCTAAAGCAGGGCCAGCAATAATATCACCTATAGCATAAACTCCCTCAATATTTGTCCTATAAAATTCATCTACTTTAATTTTTCCCTGATCATCTTTTTCAATTTTCATTTCCTCAAGTCCAAGATCCTCTAAATTTGGTGTTACACCCACAGCCATTAACACAACATCAGCCTCCTTTTGCTCTTCTCCTTTTTTACCTTTAATGGTTGCCTTGCATACATCATCTTTTATTTCAACATTTTCTACAGATGCGCCGGTCATTACCTTTACACCCCGCTTTTTGAATGAACGGGCAAGTTGTTTTGAAACTTCTTCATCTTCTATTGGAACAATTTGAGGCAAGAATTCTACCAGTGTAACCTCTGTTCCTATATCATTATAAAAATTAGCAAATTCGGTTCCTATAGCGCCGGACCCAACTATTATCATAGACTTTGGCTGTTTTTCAAGCGTCATAGCCTCTCTATACCCTATTATTTTCTTACCATCCTGTTTAATATTAGGTAACTCCTTTGACCTTGCACCGGTTGCAAGGATGATATGCTCAGCTGTATATTTTTCTTTTTTATCCTCCTCTGTGGTAACTTCTACCGTATTTTTGTCAATTATTTTTCCTCTGCCCTGAATATGTTCAATTTTATTCTTTTTAAAGAGATACTGAATTCCCTTACTCATTCCATTTGCAGTTTCCCGGCTACGTTTAACCATAGCCTCGAAATCAGGTTTAACATTGCCATCAATGGCCACTCCATAGTCTTTTGCATGTGTTAAATTGCGATAAACTTCTCCACTCTTTAATAATGCCTTCGTAGGGATGCATCCCCAATTCAGGCATACACCACCTAATTCCGACTTTTCTACAACACCAACTTTCATTCCTAACTGCGAGGCTCTTATGGCGGCTACATAACCACCGGGTCCGCTTCCTATAATAATAACATCGTAATTCATTGTTTCTGTTTTTTTATTTTACATGATTATATAGTATAACTAATTGCAAGTTATTTTGTTCTGTAAGATTTATTTAGATATATCATTTTTTGCGCTTACAAATTTAATGATCCAGGCTATACCAAAAAATAAAATCAAAGCAAAAATGATTGAAGCTCCTGATGGAATATCCAGATTATAGGATAAAACCAGTCCTACAAAGATTCCAATTAAATTGATTCCAATAGAATAATAAATAATCCTGTCAAATTTATTGGTGAAAAAATTTGCTATTGCCTGGGGAATCGTTAAAAGAGAAAGCAAAAGAATAATTCCCACTACCTTTATGTTTATAACAATTGCAAGAGCAACAAGACTAATAAGAACATTTTTCATCAGGCCTACTTTAAGCCCCTGGGTCTTTGCATATTCCTCATCAAATGATATATAAAGAATCAATCGATAAAAAAAGATAAAAATCAATACAATAATTATAGTCATTATAGCCATAAAGACTATATCATTCCCTGAAACAGATAAAATACTGCCGAAAAGATAGGTCATAAGATTCGGAGCATACCCAGGGGTAAGATAGACGAAAATAATTCCTATCGCCATACCAAAAGACCACCAAATACCAATCACAGAATCATGCCTCACCTTTGCCCTTGTCGAAAACAATTCTATACCCAGGCCTGACAAAACACTAAACACCGCTGCTCCAATTATAGGATTGATATTCAGAAAATAACCTATCCCAATCCCTCCAAATGATGAATGGGTAATTCCGCCACTTAAAAATACAATCCTGTTAGCTACAATATAAGTCCCTATAACACCACACGTTATGGCAGCAAATAAACCAGCCCATAAAGCATTGGAAATAAATTTATATTCAAAGATTGCTGATGTTAGTGTTTCCATAAGTTAAAATTCATTAATCATGCTCCCTTAATACTGTATGCGGAACATTTCCATGTGCAATAAGTTGAATAGGACAATTATAAGCTGAAAGCTGTTTTTCTGTAATTTTATTGGATTTATGATAATGAAATTCCTTGTTAATACAAGCAATTGTTTTTACATAGGGTGTAATTATACCCAAATCATGAGAGACCAGGATAATCGCCATATCTTTATTCAGTTCCCTCAACAATTCATACAATTCCCCTTCAAACTGGTTATCTACGTATGTATTTGGTTCATCCAGAATAAGCAGTCGTGGCGATGAGATAATCGCACGGCACAAAAAAGCACGTTGCATTTGCCCGCCTGACAATTCTCCTATTGATTTGTTTTTTAAATGCTGAATTCCCATTTTTTCAAGCATCGTATATGCCTTTTCCTTATCCTTTTGGGAATAACGTCCGAAAAAATTGCGCTTAGGTTTGATTCCTGACAAAACAACATCAAAAACACTTATTGGAAACTGATCATCAATCTTATTTAACTGGGGAAGGTAACCTATTTCCTGCAGATAATCATTGTGTTTTTGGGGATAAACAATGACCTCCCCCTTGAGGGGTTTGATGATGCCCATAAGCACCTTCAGAAAAGTGGTTTTCCCTCCGCCATTAGGACCGATAACTCCGATAAAATCAGTCTCATATACTGTAAGATTTACATCTTTCAACACAACCTGACCGTTATATCCGGCATCAACAGATGATAATTCTATAATCTTTTCATTCATAACCAAGTACCAATAGTTTTATTTACTTAGGATAACGTAAAATTCCATTTTAAAAATATCAATCTTTAGTCATAGATTTAACCAATTTATCAGTTATAGTTCTCATTTCTGAGTACCAGTCGTAGCTTAATGGATTAATCACAACAACTTTAGCATTTATTTCCCTGGCAAGTGCTTTAGCTTTATCAGTGCTAAATTGTTCCTGGATGAAAATAGTATTAATCTGATTTTCTTCTGCCTTTTGCATTAATTCCTCCATTTTCGATGGTGTAGGCTCCTTCCCTTCGGTTTCAATTGATATCTGGGTCAGGTTATAGTCCTTTGCAAGATATGATAAAGCCGGGTGAAAAATTATAAAGGCCCTGTTATCTGCAGAATCAAACCTGTTTTCCATGTAGGTGTCTAAAGTATCCAGTTCCCGGAGAAAATCAGAGTAATTTTCATTAAAGACATTCTCATTGTCCGGATAAAGCTTTTGCAACATATCCCTGACAGTCTTAATTTGTTTTTTAACCAGTTTTGGTGACATCCATATATGGGGGTCTACTCCGGCTGAATGTTGATGATTGCCATGTGAATGGTCTTTATCAGAAATCACATCAATATTTTCTGATTGATCAAATATTTTCATATCAGGATTTACAGAACTTAGTTTAGGCAACCAGGCTTTTTCAAAAACCAGGTGCCCTATCTTCAGATAGGCCTCCGAATCCCCCAGGTTTTTCATTTGTCCCGGTGACGGTTCATAAGTTGCGGGATTTGCCCCTGGTGGAATTATAACATTAACGCGAACATCCTCTCCTGCTATTTGCTCTATAAAATATTTCTGCGGATATATGCTAACTGAAATTACTTTCTTTTCTGATGAAGATTGATTGGAGTCTCTTCCGCAAGAAAAGAAAAAAATTAAAGAGGCAATCAGTACCAGTTTTACTTTGGATTTAAACATCATTTCGAAATTTAAAATATTTCTTATTTAGAATAATTAAAAATAACAAATTTATAAGAAAAATATATAAAAAAACAGTTTTGTAAAATAAAAAAGAGCCTCCCGTGGAAGCTCTTGTTAAAAAATGATAAATGATCCAGTCTTAAAATAAATAATTTTTATTAATCACTGAAAAGCTCCTCTAATTTAGAAGTTAATTCTTCTCCTCTTAAATCTTTGGCAACTATTTTACCATCCTCATCAAATAAAAAATTAGATGGAATGGCCATTACTCCATAGTCTTTTCTGGGCTCATTTTCCCAACCATTCAGGTTAGACATCTGCGGCCATGTTATATCGTCTTTTTCAATTGCTTTAACCCATGCTTCTTTATCTTGATCTAAAGAAACGCCAACAATTTCAAATCCTTCATCTTTATATTTCTCATAATTTTCTACCAGAACAGGGTTCTCCTTTCTGCATGGATTACACCATGAGGCCCAAAAATCCAGTAATACATAGCCCTCGCCAATAAATTCGGAAAAAGTCAATTCTTTTCCTTCAGGATTAGGTAGTGTAAAATCCATATAAGGTTTACCAATCTGAACATTTTCAAGAACATCACGTCTTTCTTTTATTCTCTTGCCATATTTCGTGTTTTGCACTTTTGGTGCTAGATCTGTGTATAAAGAATCAAGTTCGTTATATTCAATATAAGGAAACAGGCGATTTGAAGTAATAAACGGAGCAAGGACAGATTCTGTGTTTTTCCAGACAAAATCTTTGATATACTCTGTTTTATTGTCTGACACAGCCATATATTCTTCCTCTATTTCCTTTGTCTTTTCATCATTCCCTTCTTTTCTCTCCTCCTGGTAGGTCTGATAAAGTTTTTCTATTTCCTGGTCGTATTCACTGATTTTACCGACGAACTTTTCATAGGCCCTGTGACTTTCAGAACCGTTTATCTCCAGGCTATCCTGCTCACCTTTTTGCCCATTTATTTCAATATCGGAATTTTCTACAAATAAACTCAACGGTTCTTGTTCTTCATCATCAAAAGTTAATAAAGTCATCTCAGGATAATCCAGACTTCCTTTAAATTTAAATTCTCCGGATTCTGCCTGAACAGAATCAACCTTTACCCATTCAGAATTCTTTTCTTGTTCTAAATATACGTATGAATTTCCAAGGCCGTCAATACTTCCTTTAATCTTATATTCCTTTTCATTCTTACAGGTAATTAACAGAAATAAAACCGGAAGTAAATAAAGAGCTGTTTTTTTCATTTTTAGTTAATTTTTGTTTGTCAAATCTAAAAAAAGGAAATGAGATATAAAGGTTTTTTTATCATTAAATTATAGAATAATGTATTCATCAGTTATACAATTATTCTTTATAGTAGATATCAAGCAATTGTTTTGCAGCATAAAAAGAGCTCATCTCACCTTCAACAACCTTGTTTTCAAAATCTTTCAGGTTATTTTTAATATTCTGATTGTTGTAAAAATTATCTTTAAGGATCATTTCGATTGTCTCATACATCCAATACTTAGCTTGCTGACTTCTTTTCTTGTTAAAATAGCCATTCTTTTGAGTGAAGTTAATATATTGATAGATTGTCTCCCAGACATCATCAATGCCATAATCCTTAAGAGCGGAACAGGTTAGAACTCTCGGTGTCCAGCCCGATTCAGGAGGAGGTAACAAATGCAGTGCATTTTCATACTCCCGTTTAGCCATTTTCGATTTTTCCTTGTTATTACCATCTGCTTTTGTAATTGCAAGTGCATCAGCCATTTCCATAATACCTCTTTTAATTCCCTGCAGTTCATCTCCTGCGCCGGCCAACATCAATAGCAAAAAGAAATCCACCATAGAGTGTACAGAAGTTTCTGACTGTCCCACCCCTACCGTTTCAATAAAAATAGTATCATATCCGGCCGCTTCGCACAATATGACTGTTTCGCGTGTTTTTCTGGCTACTCCACCCAAAGAATCACCGGAAGGAGATGGTCTTATAAAAGCATTTGTATCTCCTGACAGTTCTTCCATTCTTGTTTTATCTCCAAGGATACTCCCGCCACTCCTCTCGCTTGTCGGATCAACAGCCAGAACAGCCAGTTTATGTCCGGAACGGGTCACTTTTTTACCTAAAGATTCAATAAATGTACTCTTACCCACACCCGGAACTCCTGTAATTCCAATACGTATAGAATTCCCGGCATAAGGCAGACATTTTTCTATAATTATGCGGGATTTTTGGGTATGTTCTTCCAGGGAACTCTCAATAAGAGTAATAGCCTGACCTAAAATTGTTCTGTCTCCTTCCAGAACCCCTTTTACATAATATTCAGCTGAATGCTGATGTCGTTTTATAGATTTAAATCTTCTAACAGCATCTTTATTGATGGAAGAGGGTTGCTCTATACCTTTATTTACATGTAATGCACTTTCTGGTTTATCTTTATCCTTGTCTTTACTCATAAAATTTTACTTCAAAAAAATCTATAAACATTGTAAGAAAAGCTTCTCTATTTAGTAAAAAAATAACAGCAAAATTAAATGATTATTTTTTTACCTTCCCCTCTAAAGTTAATCGCACAGTAGAATTATCCGGATCATTGCTGATAAAATAAATTGATAACCGCTGCGGGCCTTGTCTTCTGCCTGTTCGGAAAGTTACCTTAAAAGAACTCGATTCCCCTGCAGGAATAACTGATTTATCGGGTTTGGCTGTTGTACAACCACAGGAAGCTCTTATTTTTCTGACAACCAAATCACTTTTCCCTTTATTGGTAAATCTGAAAGTGTGTTGTATCTCTGTATTTTGTTTAGCTGTCCCAAAATTATAAGTTCTTTGTTCGAATTCTACTTCTGGTGCATTTTCTCTTTCTTCTGGTGTTAAATGTGAAAAATCTTCTACAATTTTAGCGCTATATGCAAGGCGGTGATTTCTGTTCTCACTATTGTTAATGCTCAATAATACACGATTAACAAAAAACCCCCAATCATCAACCTTTGTGGCATCTAATTTTCCTTCAATAACTCCTTCCTGGCCTGGTTGCAGTTTATCAGGAATTGTCTTCAACTCAAGATAGTCTGGAACTCTATTAAAAGAAACCTCAACAGGTCCGTCAGAAACATTTATTATAGGTATTGAATCGGTTTTAGCAGAAGTATGCTTAACATCTCTGAATGGCAAATGGTCTGACTTAAGTCTCAGTCCATTCATTTTTTTGGGGTATTTATCTTTCATCCCTTTTTTACGGGGAATAACTTCACCCCGGATTCTTAAAAGCGTATTGCTTTTTTCTGCATTCGTCAGGACAACAATAGATTTATTAAAATTCCCGGGCCGGTTAGCAGGATCAAAAACAACCTCTACATAACCTTTTTCACCCGGCATAACAGGCTTTTCTGACCATGACGGGGTAGTACAACCACAAGAGGCTTTTACATCATTTATAACCAAGGGTTCTCCTCCCTTATTGACAAATTCATATTTGTAGGACACCTCCCCTTCTTCCTCCTGGATTTTTCCAAGGTTGTGTGTTAATTTTTCAAATTCAATAACAGGCCCGTTTTGCTGTGTATAGGATAATGTACTAAATACCAACAAAAAAGCTGTACCTAATAATATTTTTTTAACGTTATGAATCATGGTTGACTTTTATTTTATCTAATTGACGTACAAATTTATAACTTTTGCATTAAAAAAATTTGGGAATCGACCCGGAAAATAAAAAACAACTTATGCTAAACATCTGTACGAAAATTTCTTTATGTTTGTTTAAATAAATACCAGAAACAAAAAAGCATGAACCTCAGGGATAAAATACTTCAATCAGCCAGGAATCACTTTGAGGATATTGTTAAAATACGACGACACCTGCATCAATATCCCGAATTATCCAATGAAGAAAAAGAGACTGCCCGTTTTATAAAAGAACAACTTGATTCCTCAGGTCTTCAATACCAGGAAATATTCAAAACAGGAATTACAGGTATTATTCAGGGGAAAAACCCTCAAAAAAGGGTTGTTGCTCTCAGAGCAGATATTGACGCCCTTCCGGTTAATGAGGCAACAGGCCTTCCTTTTGCATCCAGGAACAAAGGCGTAATGCATGCATGTGGCCATGATGCACATACTGCTTCATTACTAGGCACTTTAAAAATTTTAAATGAATTAAAAGATTCTTTTGAAGGAACCATTAAATTTATTTTCCAACCTGCAGAGGAAAAATTACCAGGAGGAGCCAATCAGTTAATTAAAGAAGGAGTCTTAGAAAACCCTAAGCCTGATTTAATTATCGGACAACATGTATATCCCGATCTACCTTCCGGAACACTGGGCTTCAGACCAGGAGCATATATGGCCTCAAGCGATGAAATATTTATAACACTGGAAGGGAAAGGTGGACACGGCGCAACTCCCGACAAGATAACTGACACAGTTCTAACAGCCTCGCAAATTATCACCAGTTTGCATCAAACAATAAACCGGATATCACCACCAACAATACCAACTGTCATTTCCATCGGTAAAATAATAGCTGATGGAGCAACTAACGTAATCCCAGACAAGGTGAATATAGAAGGAACTTTCCGCACAATGGATGAAACCTGGAGAAAAAAGGCTCATGAGAAAATTGAAGCAATAGCAACCTCCATTGCCCAAAATGCAGATATCAAATGCTTTACAGAAATAAAAAAAGGCTACCCTGTACTTATTAACCATGAAGGACTTACCCGTCAAGCAATGGATTTCTCCAGTCAATTATGGGGTGAAAAAAACATAAGAATCCTGGATAAAAGAATGACGGCTGAAGATTTTGCTTATTATTGCCATGTTATTCCGGGAATCTTTTACCGATTAGGTACCGGAGAGAAAAAAAACGAACAGAATTATCCTTTGCATAGTTCAAAATTTACCATAAACGAACAAGCACTTGAAACCGGAATGGCCACGATGGCCTGGCTGGCAATAAAAAATTCAGAAACTAAACCGCCTGAATAATTCAGGAAGAATTTTTCC
>JBKGZD010000085.1:0-11477 GCA_046545795.1 Bacteroidales bacterium
CTATTCTTTTGTAAATCTGCCAATGCAAAACGGATATCGCTATAAGTAAATTCATCGCCTAATTTTGACTTAATTTCTTTCATATGTAGAGTTTCCAGCGCTTCTGCCACTTTTTTTATTTGCTTGTTTTTTATTTCATCAATAAACTGTGTCACATCTATTTTGCCGTTTTTTACAAAGCATGACAAATGATTTTCTATTGTTGAAACTGCAAGCGATCTTAATTCTGCAATCTCTTCAACCGTTTTACCTTCCTGGAACATTTCAAAACTAATTTCCCGGGTATTTTTTTTCTGTTCCCCATTATTCCCAGTATATTCTCTTATTATTTGCTGCCTCTTTTCGTTCAATAATGACTTCACTTTGGTAACTTCTTCCGGAATATCTTTCCTGGCAATTGAAGCGGAGAGAAATGCATCTGTTATATACATGTCTTCAATTTTTTTATAGATATCTGATGCCAGGTGTTCCAGTTCTTTCACATACTTTTTTGTTCCTTTTTGCTTTTCCATTGTTGATTTATGAAGGATTACTTTTCTGAAAAGTTCTTCTAACTCAGGCTCAAAGTAATTTTTTGCAGCTTTAATTCTTTCATTTAGTTTTTTAATAGAAGAATTTTCAGTATCCCTGCATAGAGAGACAATTTGCTTTTGAAATTTGTCCCCGGTTTTAGCCAGTTCAAATATCATATCCCTCAAATCAGCAGCCCAGTCTTTATACTTTTGCTTAACAGATTTCTTTTCATCTTTTGTATAAGTCAGAACATGGTCATTACATATGTTAGTTATTTGTTGAAAATCAAAAGATTGCACGGCTGAGTTTTCAATAGATTTAGTAAAGGATTGACGATAAATATCTTCTAATTCTTTCGGTTCCTTTTTGTTATTGATAAAGTTTTGTAAGGCTGGGGGAGGACTTAAATTTTTTTCCGGAATAGGGGATTTTAATACCAAACCATCTAATGATACCAACCTTGAAAGCGCTACATATATTTGCCCTGGGGCAAAAGCATCTCCTGCGTCAATAACGGCTTTTTCGAACGTCAATCCCTGGCTTTTATGGATAGTCACTGCCCATGCAAGTTTTAGCGGGAAATGCCTGAAGGTTCCCTGGATATTTTCTTTTATTTCTTTTGTTTTCGAATCAAGTTTGAATTTTTTGTTTTCCCACGTATATTTTTCAACCAGCGTATCGGGAGAATCATCAGGAAAACTTACCCGTATTTCTTCTTTAGATATATTTGATATTGTCCCTATTTTTCCATTGAAATATTTCTGTTCACCGGAATAGTCATTTTTAATAAACATCACTTGAGCCCCTTTTTTAAATTCTTGCCTGTAAGGGATAGGATAGAGGTGCTCTCCAAAATTTCCTTCTATTTCTGCATCAAAGTAAAATGATTTTTCTTTTAAATTATTAAGCGCTTTCTGGTTGATATTATCCGCTTTCTTATTGTGTGTTGTGAGAAAAATATATCCTTCTTTGGCAGAAGGTTCAATTGACGGATTATAAAATTTGTTCAAAAAATTCGTCTCATTAGTGGAAATGTTATTTTCTCTTACCCGGTTCAGGATATTTATAAACTTTTTATCTGATTGTCTGTATACTTTGTCCAGTTCGATATAAACAGGTTGCTGCTTTTGCAATGCTTTTGCTTCAAAAAAATATCCTGAAGTATAATAGGGTGCAAGCATTTCTTGTTCTTCCTGTTTTATAACTGGAGGAAGCTGGAACAGGTCACCTATGAAGAGAATCTGAACACCGCCGAATGTGATATTTTTTTTGCGGATATGGCGCAAGACAGTATCAATAGCATCTAATGCATCTGCACGGAGCATGCTCACTTCGTCTATTATTAACAGCTCCATTTCTTTTATTAACTTCCTTTTATTTTCATTCATCCTGTGTGAATAAATTAATGAGGAAGGTGTATTCATTCCTGTTGAATATTTTCCGTTAACCTTCGGGAAATTGTCGGGGACAAAGCAACCAAAGGGTAGGTGGAACAAAGAATGCAGTGTTACTCCTCCGGCATTAATAGCTGCTATACCAGTGGGAGCTGCAATTACAGTCTTTTTATGTGTTTCATTGATGATTGTTTTCAGAAAAGTCGTTTTTCCCGTTCCCGCTTTTCCTGTCAGAAAAATACTTCGGTCTGTAGTATTTACAAATTTGTATGCAAATTTCCATAATGATTGACTGGTATTGTTATTTGAATTCATAAAACCGGACTATAAGAATTTAAAAGGTATCACCCACATTTTCCTTCTTCAGGGAGAGAATATGAGAGCTACCCACAAAAATAATTTTTTTGATTTACTTTAAAAGAAATTTTATCACTTTAATGTAAATGGAGGTTATTATCTTTTATGCCATCCTGACAATTTTTGGTTTAAACACAGCCATTATCTCCACCATATCTTCCTGGAATCGCATGACTTCGTTAATGTCTTTATAAGCAAATGGCGATTCATCAGTATCTCCACCAATTAAGGTTACATTATTTTTATTGAGATATTCGTGTAGCTCTTTTTTAGTAAATTGTCGTTTTGCTTCTCCGCGCGACATTAATCTCCCGGCGCCATGAGCAGCAGAGTTTAATGAGTCGGGGTTCCCTTTTCCTTTTACAATAAATGCAGGGCTGACCATAGAGCCGGGAATTATTCCCAGAGCACCTTTTTTAGCTGGTGTAGCTCCTTTTCGGTGTATGATTGCTTCCTCTCCATTTGGCAGGTTCTCTTTCCATGCAAAATTATGGTGATTTTCAACTCTTGCAAGTGGTTCTGTTTTAAGAGCAAGGGAAATTTTTTCATGCAGTATTTCGTGGTTTGCTGCTGAATAATCTCCGGCCCAATTCATTGCTTTCCAGTATTCTTCGCCTTCTTCCTTATCGAGTTCTAACCATGCCAGAGACTTTGAACCTTTTGGAAGATGGCACTTTTGGGAAGCTATTTTAGTGTAATGACGGGCGATCTCTGCTCCACAACCTCTTGAACCGGAATGAGATAAGACTGCAAGATATTTTCCCGGACTTAATTGTAAGGATTCTATTGGGTTTTTTATTTCCAGAATTCCAATATCTACAAAATGATTGCCCTGACCTGAGGTGCCTAACTGTTCATAGGCTTTTTTCTGTAAAGATTTTAAAAATGGGATTTCTTTAAATTCATTACGTTCTATCACCGGATGCTCTTTTTTCTCCTTAAATTCATCTTTGCCAAAGCGGGTATTATTCAATAAAATATTCTTCAGTCCAGCTGGATTTTTTAATATCATTCCCGGGTCTATTGAATAAACAGACATGGCCATTCTACAACCAATGTCCATGCCAACTCCATAAGGTATTACGGCATTTTTTGCAGCCAAGACTCCACCTATAGGCAAACCATAACCCTGGTGTGCATCTGGCATCAGGGCTCCCTGTATTGAAACGGGCAGTTGCATAGCTGTTTCCATCTGCTGTAAAGCTCCTTTTTCAATATTTTCCTGTCCGAAAATTTTATATGGTTTCGCCTCTTTCAAATGGAAAGACTCAGGTTCTTGTTCTACAGTGTGTATAAGGTTTGCTGCTATTTTTCCCAGTTGGGGATGCTGATAAAATTTATCCGGGCTTTTTACTACTTTCTTCAATATTTCAATGGCTTCTGACTTACTTTGGTGTTTGTAATATTTAGTCATTATATTTTTTACAAGACTTATCATCTTGTCATCTGTAATCCCCACTCTGCGTATATCTTTACCACTTAAATTCAATTTTTTCATCGCTACCTCTTTAGTTAGCTATCAACCCTATAATCTGTGTTTTTGGGTAAAATCCGGACAGAAGAGCAACTTGATGCTAAATCAAAAAACATCTTTAATTTCGAATTTAATGTCATTGAACTCAAAAGTGTCTCCTTTTTTCTTCCCTTCCATAGCTTTGTATATAGGTACATCCCTTGAAATTACAAAGTATTGTTCACCATCCACTTCTATTTTGCCAAGTCCAATAACTATGAACATATTTTGCTTATTGGTTTTAACTATAGCTCCAAAATCAACTTTATCCTGCAATTTTCCACTATTTACATTATTGACTACCTGTATGTCATTAATAATATTTTGCAATTGTTCTGCATAAATATCTCTTTGACTCAGGAGCTTGTTTCTCGTTCCGTCAAAAACATCATGCTCTTCTTCTGTCATGTTTGCATCTTCCTGTAACTCTTCAATCCTTTTTCTTGTTGTTTCGGCGCTGTTTTCAAGCGTTGATAAACATTTTTCATGTATCTTTTTCTTAAGAGCTATCTTATCTTCCATATCCTTTGCCATGTTTTTAGATTTAATTCAAAATTATTGTTACAAACAAGCCAAGTTAAAAAAATATTGTTCTAAAAAATAAATTTACGAATCTTTATTGCAAGAATATTTTTTGTAGAATTTAATACATAATACTTTCAAGTTTTTATTATTTTGGTGCAATAAAAAATAAATAACCTATGAAAAATTAAAAAATAAACTTATGAAAACAATGAATTATTTTATTTCAGCAATTTTATCTTTTACATTGATTTTATTGCCTTTTTCACTACTTTCTCAGGATAAAAGTGATTGGAAAGGCGGTTTTCCTGAAGGGTGTACAAGTATAACCGTAGGGAAAGCGGCTAGTTTTGACGGTTCAGTGATGACTTCACATACTGACGATAGCCATCGTACCAGGGCATGGATGGATTTTGAACCTGCAAAGGACCATTCTGAAGATGAAACTGTCCCCATGTACAAAAGAAAAGCGGACGATAGCTTGACCATGCCGGCATACAAGCATGAAGAAATTGGCGAAATTCCCCAGGTTGAACACACCAATGCTTATCTCAATACTGCCTATCCAAGCATGAATGAACATCAGCTGGCTATTGGCGAATCCACATTTGGAGGTAGAGATGAGTTACAATCCGACGCCGGACTTATAGACTGCCAGAGACTTTGTCAACTTATGCTTGAAAGGGCAGAAACTGCACGTGAAGCAATAGAACTGGCAGACGATCTGCTATCTCAATTTGGCTGGAACGATTATGGTGAATGTCTCACAATTGCCGATACAGAGGAAGTTTGGCACCTGGAAATTGTAGGACCGGGTGAAGGTAAGGTAGGAGCTGTTTGGGTTGCTCAAAGAGTTCCGGATGATCACATTGCAGTTAATGCGAATGCTTCTACAATTAAGGAAATTGACCTGGATGATTCTGATTACTTCATGGCTTCTGATAATATTTATGAAGTTGCTGAAGAAAATGGATGGTGGGATGAATCAGAAGGTGAATTTAAGTTCTGTTATGCCTATGCACCTGACAGCAGAACATCTGTTGCTTCCAGAAGGAGAGAATGGAGGGTTTTTGATCTGTTAGCACCTTCCCTGGATTTAAACCCAACTTCTGAAAATTATCCATTTTCAGTTAAGCCTGATGAAAAAGTAACCCTGTCTGATATGGCAAAAGTATTTAAAGACTATTACCAGGGTACTCCTTATGATATGAGAAAGAATATAACTACAACCAATGAAGATGGTGAAGAAGTAATTTCTCCTTTAGCAAATCCTTTTATGCCGTATGATCAGCTTGATATACAAGATGTTAATGGCGGCTGGTTCAGTGTAGATGATGAAACCGGAGATGTTGATTTTCTGGGAGAAAGAACAATTGCAAGGTGGTACACAATGTATGGAACTATTATTCAGTGCCGGGACTGGCTCCCTGATGAAATAGGAGGAATTGTCTGGCTGGCACAAGATAACATTGCTTCTTCAATTTATATTCCTGTATATTGCAACAATACAGATTTACCAGAATCTTATAAAGTAAAAGCCAGGGAAACCGGTTATAGCAGAGAATCTGCATGGTGGGCTTTTAATCGCTTAGGTACACTTGCTGCTCAAAGATGGGGAGATATGCATAAAGATGTAGATAGTGTCTGGAATCCATGGCAGGAGCAGCTTTTTGAAGAACAAAAGGAAATAGATGAAAAGGCTAAGGAACTTTATGAAGAAGACCCTGCCAAAGCAGTAGAATTTTTAAACGACAGAACAATGAAATGGGGAAACAAGGTTGTGGAAAAAGCATGGGACTTAGGTGATTTCCTTTGGACCAAATATGATGAAAAATTCTGATAAGTAGTTTTTTATATTGTGGTTAATGCCGGGTATTTTATTAAAATTTATCCGGCATTATTTTTTTCTTACTTATAATGGAGAAAAGATTTTCTGTAAATTAGCCCTGATAATTTTTAACCCATAAAAAATAAAGTATTATGTCCAACCCCAAAGGATTTGCCAGTGATAATAACTCAGGAGTACACCCTGAAATAATGAAAGCATTGAATGAAGTAAACGAAGGTCACACTTTCGCATATGGAGATGATAATTATACCAGGGAAGCATACAAACGGTTTCATGAAATATTTGGTGAGGATACTGAAATATATTTCGTGTTTCTCGGAACTGCCGCGAATGTATTGGGTTTGGGAGCTTTTGCGAATTCCTATAACTCAGTTATTTGTCCTGAAACTGCCCACATTAATGAAGATGAGTGCGGTGCACCGGAAAAATTTAATGGTTTCAAGCTTTTACCCGTAGAAACAGATGATGGCAAACTTAATATACAAGAAGCGAAGAAACATATTAAAGGCATAGGTTTTGAACACCATTCGCAACCCCGGATAGTGTCAATAACCCAGGCTACCGAATTAGGAACAGTTTATACTGTTGATGAACTGAAAGAAATAAGCGGGTTTGCCCGGGATAATAATATGTTGGTTCATATGGACGGGGCAAGAATAGCTAATGCTGCAGTGGCGCTCAATAAATCTTTCCGTGAAATTACCAGGGATGTTGGCATTGATATACTTTCTTTTGGAGGGACTAAAAATGGAATGATGTATGGTGAAGCCATTGTTTTCTTTAATCATGAGGTAGAAAATTATTTTAAGTTCCTTAGGAAACAAGGCATGCAACTGGCGTCTAAGATGCGTTTTATTTCAGCGCAATTTAACAGCTATCTTTCAAATAATTTATGGTATAAAAATGCCAGCCAGGCCAATAATATGGCGAAATTACTTGCGAAAGAGGCAGGGAAAATTCCGGGGATCGAGATTACCCAACCTGTAGAAGCCAATGGCGTATTTGCACAGGTACCTCCTGAAATTATTCCTGAATTGCAGAAGTCGTTTAAATTTTATGTATGGGAACCGGAAAAATCTGTTGTTCGCTGGATGACTTCCTTTGATACCAAGGAAGAAGATATTCAAGCTTTTGTAAAAAAGATTAAAGAGCTTTTGAATTTATAGTTTTTACGAAAAATTTTGTTCTTTGGGAAATAACAAAGAACTGTCCCCATAGCTCAGAAATCTGAAATTGTTTTTGAGTGCGTAATCGTACACTTTTTCCCAGTCATCACCTATAAAAGCTGCAATAAGCATTAAGAGCGTACTTTTGGGTTGATGAAAATTGGTAATCATGGAATGTGTCATTTTGAACTGATAGCCGGGAGTTATCATAATTTGAGTACTCCCATTGAATGTCTTGTTGTTGTTCTTTTTTGTATAATTAATCAATTCATTTAAAGCTTCTTCAATAGTAACTGTATTGTCCAGTTTAGTATGTTCCCACTGATGTAAAAAGTTTTCTGTTTCAGCCTCAATGCCTTTGCTTTTTAACTTTACACCTAACCAATATAAACTTTCCAGGGTTCTCACGGTTGTTGTCCCAACTGCCAAAATTTTTCCCTTGTGGTTGATAAGATTATCAATCGTTTGTAAAGAGACGGAAAAATGTTCTGTATGCATCTCGTGTTTTCTAATATCATCAGTCTGAACAGGGCGAAAAGTACCTGCACCTACATGCAGGGTTATTTTTTCCGTGGGGATATTTTTTTCTTTGATTTTGTTCAGGGTGAATTCATCAAAATGCAGTCCAGCTGTAGGAGCAGCAACAGATCCTTTAGTTCTTGAGTATTTTGTTTGATAGCGCGTTTGGTCTATTTTTTCTGTCTCTCTTTTCAAATAAGGTGGAATAGGTACTTTCCCGGCATGTTCAAGGATATCTGAGAAATTTACCTCTTTACTATTCCATTTAAATTGTAGAATTACATATCCACCTTCTTTTTTCAGTTTTTCAACCGCTAATTCAATAAACTTTCCTTTTACGGTAAGTTTTTTTTTCAATGGCCCGGTTTTCCATTTTTTTAAATTTCCTACCATACACTTCCATGCTACTTTTTCTTTTTGTTGGAAAGCCAGGTTGTAGTCAGCTGGTTGATAGGGTTCAAGGCAAAAAACTTCTATGTTGGCTCCTGTCTCTTTTTGAAATTGTAACCGGGCAGAAATCACTTTTGCATCATTGAAAATCATGAGTTGATTGTCAGAAAGGTAATCCGGAATGTTTTTAAATATGTCCTGTTGGATTTCTCCGGCATTGTATATGAGCAATTTTGCATTTTCCCTTCTTTCTAAAGGGTATTTTGCAATTTTGTGTTCTGGTAATTGATAATTGTAGTCTTCAACAGATATTTCCTTCAATCTCATCTTTGTCCTTATTAAATGAAAGGCAAAATTAACTAATTTTGTATTTTCACATAAAAAATAAACTCAAATGAAGTTGAAAAAAGGAGATAAGGTTAAATTTTTGAATGACACAGGTGGTGGAGTTGTAACAGGTTTTATTAATAAAGATATGGTGAAAGTATTGAACCAGGACGGTTTCGAAGTACCTATTCTGATTGAGGAAATCCTGAAGGAGGATGAAGAATTTTCTGCAATGGAGACGCAAGTGGAACCAGAACCTGAAGAAGAGGGTTTTGATGTTTTTCAGGAAAATGAATCTGAAGAATTTTCTGTCACAAATTTTTCTGATCCTGAGAACGAGATTTACCTTGCTTTGGTTCCTACAGATCAAAAACATCCGGAAAACAGTGATTTAGATATTTATTTCATCAATGACAGCGATTTTCATTTGTTTTATCTGTTTTTGCTGAAGGGAGAAAGTACTTATGGATATTTTGCTTCTGGTAGTCTGGAGGATAATACAAAAATTTTCCTAAAGCAGGTAGATCGTATGAATCTTGCAGAATTAAATGAAATTAAAGGACAGTTTATCTTTTTTAAGAAAAATTTTTTCCACTCAGTATCGCCCGCTGAAATTGACATCAAATTGAAACCCAGTAAATTTTTTAAAAGCAGTACATTTGTTGAAAACGATTTCTTTTATGAAGATGCTCATGTAATAGAACTGAGCAAAGAAGCAGTTTTGTCAAAGGAAATCAATAAGCTAACCAATGAGGAGATAAGAGCTGCGATACAAGAAAAAGAATACCGTGAAACAGGCAGCAGGAAAGCAAAAAAGAGAACGCCGGACAGTGAAATTGAAGAAGTTGATTTGCATATTGAGGAGCTTGTAGAACGACCAAAAGACTTAAGTAATAAGGAGATGTTGGAGATTCAACTTGATAAGTTTCATGAAGCCCTTCAGAGTGCTATGAAATCTCCTCATAAAAAGAAAATAGTATTTATCCATGGAGTAGGGAACGGCCGGCTGAGATATGAATTAAGGAAATCGCTGGATAAAGATTACCCGGATTTAGATTATCAGGATGCTTCGTTTCAGGAATATGGTTATGGAGCCACACTTGTGTTTTTACGAAAATAATAATACAGAATTGGTTACGTTAGATAGTTAAGGAAAAATACAGCAGGCTGATCCATCGTGCTGCTTCTGGCAGTAAGGAAAGTCCGGGCAACACAGAGCACCACACTTCTGAAAGGAAGATATCCGCGAGGGTATAGTTTTGCAACAGAAAATAACCGTCCCGAAACTTCGGGATAAGGGTGAAAAGGTGAGGTAAGAGCTCACCAGTATTCCGGGTGACCGGGGTAGCTGTGCAAACTTGTGGGTTGCAAGGCCATGTATACCGTCGCTTAAGGGTTGCTCGCCCGACGACGGGGGGTAGGCCGCTAAGATAAATGATGGAAGCCCTGTTTGTTGGGGAAACAGAACCTGGCTTACAGGTCTGCTGTATTTTTCTTTATAATTATTGAAATTTTCAAAAGAAAAGTATTCCTTTGTAAATTAATATGTTTAAAGTTTAAAATTAGTTTTTATGAAAATTGAAAAAGAAAAAGTTGTATCTGTTACTTACCAATTAAGCGTTGATGGTTCAGATGGTGAAGTAGTGGAAACGGTTAAAGAAGAAAAACCTTTGACTTTCCTTTATGGTGTTGGAAATATGCTGGAAAAATTTGAAGAAAACATAAGCGGATTGCAGGAAGGTGATACCTTTAGTTTTAAAATTGATTGTGATGAAGCTTATGGTCAGGCTTCAGAAGAGGCTATTGTTGACTTGCCCATCAATATATTTGAGATTGAAGGTAAAGTTGATTATGAACTGCTGAAAGAAGGCAATTATATCCCAATGCAAGACCAGCAAGGTAATCGCTTGGATGGAATTGTTCTGGAAGTTGGAGATGAGCAGGTTAAGATGGATTTTAACCATCCTTTAGCAGGCGACGATCTTTACTTTACAGGCAAAGTAATCGAAGTTAGAGAACCTAGCGAAGAAGAAAAAGAACATGGTCATGTTCACCCTTCAGATAATGAAGAAAATTAGGGTGTTATAATTTTTGATTTAATTATTAAATGCTAAAATTACAGTCCCATGAAAAGATTTTATAGCTTATTGATTCTAATTCTGATAGTTGCAACCTCTGCTTCTGCTCAACTGAGATTTGGAGCAAAAGTTGGTGCTACGTCAACATCTATTAAGGCAGACGAAGTCTACTCTAATATTTCAGGTGAAGAGTATGATCAGTTAGAGATTCAAGGCAAGAATGCCGGTATAAATGGATTTCAGGCCGGAATTTTCAGCAGGTTGACTATAGCAGCTCTTTATGTTCAGCCGGAAGTAATGTTTACAAGGTCTACTGCTGAAATGCAAATCAAGGAAATTGAAGGAGAAACCTTGAAAGATAAGTTTACTGAAAAACAGAAATTCAGTAAAATTGATATTCCACTTATTGCAGGATGGAAATTTGGCCCGGCAAGAATACAGGCTGGACCGGTTGCCAGTATTATTCTTGATAATAAATCTGCTATTGAGGCTGTAACAAATGCCAAAGAGGAATTTAACGGAGCAACCTGGGGATATCAAGTAGGTGCTGGATTAGATGTGCTGAACACGTTAACACTGGATGTCAAATACGAAGGAAGTCTGAGTAAATTTGGTGATGGAGTCCAGGTTGGTGGCGAGACCAGGGAATTTGATAGCCGCCCAAATCAATTCATCTTTTCGGCAGGATTGTTTTTTTAGAAAGAATTTAAATTATACCAGGAAAAATATTATTAGCGACCTTCTGTTTCCCGGAAGGTCGCTTTTTTTTGTTGAAAGTTACCCTCTGAAAATATCTGTTTATAAATTGTTTTATTTCATTTGTCAAAAAAAATTTCAATGATTTTTGAT
>JBKGZD010000086.1:0-11431 GCA_046545795.1 Bacteroidales bacterium
AAAAAACCAAATTTAAATATTCCGTTTAGGTCACAATTTTTCGACAAAGGAGAGCATTACAACCGCTAATCCTTCCTTTCCGTCTTCAAATTCAACAAAAAGGTGATATGCTCCTGTTTTCTGGCATTTAAAATCAAAGGACTCATGTATTTTTCCTGTAGAAACGACATAATTAGAGCCAACCAATTTATTGCTGTCGTAGACTTTAACAATGGCTTCTCCAGGGTAATCCTGTGAGCTGCAAATAGTAAAGCGGTAATGTGTATTTTTTCTAAGGACAATTGATTTTTTATGCTGAGGGGGATCTTCGCCGGCAGGAGCAGAATTCAATTTTATATTAAAATCTTTTAAATATTTAACTTCATCATCAAGCTGCTTACAAATATCAACCAATTCCTCTCCCGTTTGGGCTTTGGACTCTGAAATATTTAAAAAAGAAAATAATGCTGCCAGTATTATTAAAATATAAAAATTCTTCATATTATGGATTAATTAATTTATTTCTAAGGTCTATGGTTTTATCTATGATCTTTTCCAGTAACTCATCAGAGATTTCCACATTACTTGTTGTATTTTGCTGGATAACGAGTTTTCCATCAACAACTTCACTGGTTGATTCTCCTTGTTCAACACTGATTTCCACTTGTTTGAATAATTCATAAAGTTCGTAATAACCCTCAGTCAAGTTAGCAAAATCAGGATTGCTTTCAAAATTTTCCAAAAGAATCATCAAATCGCTTATCATAATCTTCTGTTCACCAATAGATTCTCTCAATTCCGGGTCAGGGCTTTTTTCATATACTTTACAGCTCAGATACAACCCTTCTAACCATACTCCTGATACCATCAAGGTACTGAGATGAGTGCGGTTATTTTCCCTGAGATATTGATCCATTTGATTAAAATTTCTTTGAGAAATATATATCAGTGAATCAATGTTTTCATTATTTGTCGCCAATCGTTTTAAAGTCTGAAAATTAAAAAACTGACCTACCCGAATTTTATTTGCCAGTTTTCGGATAGAGCTCAAATAATCTACTGCAACTGATGTTTTTGAGTACATGTTCAGATAACCTAAATCGGCGCCAAAAAATCCAAGAGCAAGTGCTTGTTTAAGGTTGGTATCGTATTTGTCTACATGGTCGGTAGTGGCTAAATAATCTTTTGAAAACGGAACGTTTAATTTTTTTATTAAAGCAGCAGTTTCTATAGGGGAAGAAATATTGTCTGTGATGTTTTTCATCGCTTCATCAGAAACCTCATGCAACCCCTTATTCATAACAGAATCAGGGACATCAAAATCATCTCCGTATTCATTTTGATTTGATTTTCTGCATGCCGTGATAACAAAGGCAATTAGAAACAGATAAAGAATAAATTTTTTACTCATATTTACTCCGCAGTAATTTATACAAAAATAAAATTATATGTTGTAAATTTAAAAAATTATTGTTTTTTAAGAAATTTTAATTTTTTCACTCCTATTTTTTGCGGCAGATTAAGCAGCTTGTAAAGCACCTGGTAATACAGGGTGAAATATAAAATAATCGTCATCAAAAGTATCACTGCAAGATTAAAGCCGAAAGTTCCAAAAAAATGACCCATAAATTGTTTTCTTGGTGCGTAAAAATGCGCCCGGAAATCTAAAAGTCCATTATATTCAGGGTCCTGGTATATTGGATCCACGTGTTGAACCAATTTATTTTTATCCCTTATAATTTTATTCTTTTCATAGACCTTTTTAACATTATCCTGAATGCTCTCATTGGAATAATCATCCTTCAGCTTACGAAAAGCTTTCGCATTTCTCTCCAGCATATAACTTTTCTTGTTGTTAAGCTGTGTATTTGACTGATTAAATTGTTCGGAATAGTAACTGTCAATCATGGCAAGATAATCTTCTACCTCAGCAATTAAAGCCTCGTTAATATCACCAGGATTAAGCTGGTCTATGTATTCAAAGTTGTGTCCTGTATTCTCTATTTCCCGCTTCAATTCATTTTGCATCAGGCCTATGTCTAATTCCAGTTGTTCCTTAATTTCTGGGTTATCTTCCTGGTCAAGATTAGAATCAATGTCATCCAGTATTTTCTCTAATTCAGGGATAAAATACACTTGTTTAAAGTTTGCTTCACTTTCCAGCTTTTCTAAATCATAAAAACGCTTACGATATTCATTGTTTTTATACTGGTTTACCACCAGAGCTTCATAAGACCATTTAGTAGGCATTATTTCGGCAATTAGGGGAACCTTTTCCACACTGCTTATTGAACGGTTCAGTTTATCGAATGGAAACATTGCGCCGCTCAGAATCATCATTGGAATCATCAGGAGAGGAATTATAATATATATTGTAACAGCTGAATTAAAAGACGCCGAAATATTCAATCCCAGCATATTTGCACATAAGGCTGTAATAAACAGCGCAAGCCAGTATGGAAACATCATCCCTTTTATTTCCAGGATATTATTAGCAATCATAATAAACAGGAAAGACTGTATGGCTGATATAATAAGGAGTATTAACACTTTTGAGATTAGATAACTCGACTTACTAAGGTTCAGGAACTGTTCCCGTTTGAGGATTTTTCTATCCCTGAAAATTTCTTCAGCGCTAACGGTAAGCCCCAGGAACAGAGCCACAATAAGTGCCATAAAAATATAAATCGGAATATTCTCATTAACCCGTAAAATATATTCTGAGGAGGTAGGATCGGGAATATAACGGATTATATAAGACAGGATAAAGCCTAGTATTGGGGCTTCAAGCAGTGTAAGAGCCACATATTGTTTGTTGCTTATTTTTGAAAGAAAATCTCTTATGGTATATATTTTTAGTTGACTGAACCAATTCGGAATTTTGGTTGTTGAAGGTGGAGACTCCTTTACTTCTTCAGTTTGCTTCATCTCTTCAATGGGAATATTTTCGTGCAACTTTTCTTCCCATTTTTTGGGTGAAACTTTTCGCTGGTCGGTATATTGCCCATATTCATCGACTACTTTAGCCTCCATAATGTTAAAGATGAGCTCTGGGTTCACATTACCACATGTCGGACATTCTCCAACTTCACTGTTAATCTGGGCATCCAGCTTTTTGAAGTACATTACTCCTTCCACAGGGTTGCCATAATAAACCATATACCCACCTTCATCCAGAATGACCATGTTGTCAAACATTTTATAAATTTCGGATGAAGGTTGATGTATAACAACAAAAATCAGTTTTCCTTTTAGAGTAAGTTCCCTGAGTAGGTCCATCACATTTTCAGAATCACGAGAAGAAAGACCTGAGGTTGGTTCATCCACAAATAGTATTGCAGGTTCTCTTATAAGCTCTAAAGCTATATTCAGACGTTTCCTCTGCCCTCCGCTTATTAGCTTATTCAAAGGACTACCCACTTTTAAATTTTTTATCTCTCCTAATCCAAGATTATTTAAAGTTTTGTTAACTAGGGAAACAATTTCATCTTCTGACTTATCCTTGAAACATAGTTTAGCATTATAATAAAGATTCTGAAAAACGGTAAGTTCTTCTATCAGGAGGTCATCCTGCGGGATATATCCTATAACTCCTTTAATTTTTTCATTATCTTCGTGAATATCAATGCTGTTTATTCTTACTTCCCCTTCAGTAGGTTTATTATTGCCCACCAAAACATTCATCAGGGTTGTTTTTCCTGCGCCACTAGCCCCCATTATGCCAACCAGTTTGCCCTGAGACTCGGAAAAATTAATATTGCGTAAGCCATAGGCGCCGTTAGGAAACTGGTAACTTATATTTTCAGCAATGAAAGAAAGTTTCAGGGAAGTTGTATCAGCGAGGTAATGTGCTACCACATCGCTATAATAGATAGGTTTTCCTTTGGGTAATTTAATAGAACCTCCCTGGGCGAAGAGATAAATTCTTTTGTTGTTGAGAGGCAACCCATTGAGGTAAATTTCTTCATCCCCCGAATATTTTAAAAAATACAAATCAACGCTTTTAACGTGAAGGACAAAAATATTACCATCAAGCGCTTCAGATTTAATATGTTTACATTTCTCACATTGCTTGTCCTTATCGTTGATTATAAGAATATTGGGATCATCAATTTCTGAGATTTCGTTATTGATGACAAATTTTTCAATACTGGAGTATTCTTCAAGTTGGATTTTAAATACTTCGGCGACTGTGTTAATTATCGCCATCCTTTGTTCTGTGAATTTATGGTCAGCGTTTACCAGCTCAAAAAGCCTGACCAGGACAATCACCTTCTGTTTCTGCGTAAGAGTTTTGTTAATTTTTTTACAAAGACCCAGAATTCTGACAGAATCTTTTACCGATGTCAGTTTTCTTTTTTTCGATTTCTCTTCCTGGTTGTTGTCGCCGGTATATCCTGCGTTTTTATCAAAGAGTGCGATATATTCCTGGATAGCCTCGTCATTCAATTGCTGGGTCAGAAAATTCAGCACATATTCTCTCTCATTTGACTCAACACCATCATCCTGCTTTGCGATGATGGCAAAAAGTTGCATTAAGGCTTTTAAAATTTCTTCACTCATAAGCTAACCGGACAATCAATTAAACACTATAAAACGTAACTAACTTGTTCGAACGGAATATCCACAATATCTGCGTATTCTTCTCCTGCTTCTTCCATATCTTCATCATCTTCCGGATAATACCATTTTATCAGTACATCGTTTCCATTCTCGTGCAATTCTTCGAGTTTCATAAGTATATCCAGGAGAAGTTTTGATGAAGCAGTATTAAAGTATACAAGTTTAAAAGAAAACACTGTTTTAGAATTGGGACTTTCAGCGTATTCATCAAGCCAGTTAAGGATGGGCTCATAAAAAGTTGTCACATCTTCCGGTAATGAGCGTCCGGAAATCTCAAAAATCTCATTGTCTTTATCTAAGATGACATTAGGGGTGTCGTCTGTGCCTTTTATTTTTATTACTTCCATAATTTCTGCTTTTTATTAAATGTTTCTAGAAATAGATGAAGAAAGAAGAAAAAATGAGCTTGTTTCATCAATGGGCAAAAAGTGGTATTCCAGCTTATTGCCTGTTTTACGTGCGATGTCAATAAAACCCAGGCCTGCTCCCCCTTTTTCAGATAGCCTGCCTTCTCTCATTTGTTTTTTATACAAATCTTTCAAACCATCTTTATCCAGGCTGTTAATTTCCTCCAGCATTTCTGTTAGTTCTTCAATCTTTCTGTTCTCTATAACATTACCCGTAGTCACATGGTAATCCTGCGTCCCTTTGCTAACCATAAAAATCCCCCTGCCGGCAAAGAGATAATCATCAGAGCCAAATGTATCTGCATGTTTACTGATGTTTTGTAAACATTCAACCATGACATGGAAGACCTTCTTCTGAACCGTATTAGATTCTTCTTCTTTGGCCATATTGGACTCTGTCAGTGAAGTAAAAGCCTTAGTGATCTGGTGCGTTATTTCACCTTCATAGACAAGAGTTATTTCATGGGCCTTCATTGATCGGTAGAAATCATAAACAAATTCAAGAAAGCCTTTCACATTGTGTTTATCCATAACATAAGTGTTAATTTAGTTAAACAAAGTAAATATATTAAAATTCTATACCAATAAGCAATACGTCATCTATTTGTTTATTGTTTTTTTTCCATTTTTTATATTCCGAAGCAAACAAACTTGAAAACTGTTGCATCGATATATTTTTATTTTCTACGATATTTTCGCGAATTCGTTTAGGTGTATATTTTCTTTTATCAGGACCTCCTATTTGGTCTGGCAGACCATCGGTGAAAAAGAATATTTTATCACCTTTTTTATATTTTATAACATGATTTACAAAATCTTTTTCTGCTTTTTTTCTATGAGGAATACCTCCTATTGCCTTTCGGTTGCCTTTGTATTGCTCCAGTTCACCATCTCTGAGCAAATACAACGGCCTGTGTGCTCCGGCATATTGTAGTTCATTTTTTTTCTTGTCAATTCTACACAAAGCAATGTCCATTCCATCCCTGGCCTCTGCATCAAAGCGTTCCTGTTTCAGTGTGGCACGCACTCCAAAATGCAATTTATCTAATACCTCTGCTGCTGTATAATTTTTATTATGGTCTACAATATTGTTAAGCTGAAAATACCCTATAAATGAGAGCAGTGCGCCGGGAACGCCATGTCCTGTGCAATCCACAGCTGCTATAAATATGACATCTTCTTTCTTCATAAACCATGGGAAATCACCGCTTACAACATCCCTTGGCTCATAAAAAATAAATGATTTTGGCAAATATTCCTGCACAATATTGGTATTTGGCAGGATGGAAGATTGGATTCTTTGGGCATAATTAATACTTTCGGTAATCTTTTTATTCTTATCCTGGATTTCCATCTCAATCCTTTTTGCCTCTGTTATATCGTGTCCTACAAAAAGAATTGTTTCCAGTTCGTTTTCATTAAATTCGGGGATACCCTTAAAATTCATTATTCGCTCACTCATTTCAGCAGTTGGAAGAGTCAGCTCTTTATTAATTTGTTCATTGTTCTTTTTGATTTCTTCAATTGATTCATTAAAGAAATTTACAAGGGTTTCTTCTATTTCAAGATCGCGAATTCTCCTGTTCAGCAATTCGTTTGGATCAAGACCCATGTAAGGCTTTGAGACAGGGTTGGCATAGAAAAACTGCCCACGTGTATTAAGACGCAGGATAAGATCGGGACTGTTCTCAGAAAGAGACTGCATTTTGCTTTTCATTCTTTCCTCCTTCTCCGCCCTCTTCCGTTCAGTTATATCCCTGGAGTTAAATATAATTCCATCTATAGCAGGGTCATCTAATAAGTTTCTACCCGTAGTTTCCAGGAATATTTTTTTCCCGTCTTTCTTGATGTATGTATATTGTATTGTTTGGGATTTACTTGGGTTCTTCAATAGTTCGTTGAACATATCCTTAAAAGCGGCCTCTCCTTTGGCAGTAAGTCTGTCCATGTCCTTGCCACGCATCATCTCTTCCTGGGTATATCCAAGGATGTTTTTGACATTCGGGCTTTGATATTTCAGATTGAGCTCTTTGTCATAGATAGAAATGACCTCTGAAGCATTTTCTAACAGTGCCCGCAAGCGTTTTTGTGCATTTTCAACTTCCTTAATCTGGGTTTCGAGCTTTTTATTTGACTTTTCCAGCTCCTCTTGCGTAGCCCTCATTTCCTCTGCGTTTTGTCTCAACTCTTCTTCATTCTCCCTTAATTCTTCTGTCATCTGTTGAGACTCCTTCAGCAATTGCTCCGTTTTCTGGTTCATGCGAAGGTTATAAATTGTACGGGCGATAATCTCGGCCAATTCACGCACAAATTGTATGGTAAGGTCTGGGAATTGTTCCTTGATATCAGCAAATTCTATAACTCCCTGTAGTTTTTCTTCAGCAATAAGCGGGACAATCAGCAAGCTCCTCGGCTTTTTGTCTCCCAGTATTCCGGAAGTAATGGTAGCATAATCTTCCGGAATCTCTGTCCGGTAGATATAATCCATTTCATATGCACACTCGCCTATAAGTCCCTGACCAATTTTAAATTCCTGGTTGATAAACCTTTTCCTGTTATAGGCATAGGTAGCATAATTCACCAGCTTTTGTTCCTCTTCCTCATATAAGTATAGAGCACCCTGTATGGAATCAATATAGTCTATTAGCCTGACAATAACCTCATAAGCTAAATCATCCAGGGAATTATGTTTTCTGAGGATATCAGCAATAATATCTTTACCTTCAGCTATCCAGTTTCTTTCTTTTTCTTTTCTGTTGTTCTCAACTATATTATCTCTCATCAAAATCAATGACTTTCCCAACACATCATCTTCATCTTTAACTTCCAGATCTGCATCATAATAACCTTCCCCTATCTTCTTCGCAAAAGATGCATTACGATCAATATCAAGATCCCTTTGGTTGATAATATCCTCAAAAATTTCTTTTTCTTCCTTTCTCTTGCGGTAATAGAAATATATAATAATTCCAACAAGAAAAGGAATGCCATCTATATACCAATGAACCGGATTATTATTATGGATTTGGGCAATTGAGGAGAAAGAAATATTCATGTTAGACACAAATATATCTACAATCCATGCTGAAATTGGAGCAATAAGTGAAATAGCTACTCCCAGAATAATATCGTTCTTAGTGATGGTTATGGCATTTTTTTCTTTGCTCATATTAAAATCTAGGTTATTTTGGTTGCTAACTCATTACCAATAAGGTTGGACAGGTCATTAAATATTTTTTCTGTTTTTTTATCAAAATCTTTGAATGATGCCAATTCAATCAGACCAATTGTTTTTTCATCATGGATAACTGGTACAAGCAAAAGACTTTTCGGCGAGCCACTGCCTAAACCTGAAAGAATCGTCATGTAGTTTTCAGGGATTTTCTGGATATTCATTACTTTTTGATTCTTTGCTGTTTGGCCAGAAAGAGATATTCCAAGCTGGAAATCCCTGGGCTCTTCTTCACCATAATATGCATATTTGCTGCAGATACTAAAGGTATCACTGTCTTTTTCCCTCTTATAGAATAACCCCTGAACAATATCGTATTCATTGGCTATATTTTGTAATATTTTTTCACAGAATTCCTCATGGGTTATATTCTCTGCCTCTTTGGGGAGTATTTTTTGTCCAATTTCTTCTATATTGTATTCCTCTTCTTTTTCCTGTGTTTCGTTTAGGGGTGATTTTTCGTTTTCAATATCATATATTTCCCTTAATTCAGATTTTTGGGTATATTCTTCCCTGTATACTCTTTCTGTGGTAAGACTAATTACCTGAATTAAATGAACTAAAGAAAAGAAAATGATTATACCAGATAAAAAATAGACAGTATTAATAGAGATTCCAATATCTGCATACTCTAAAGAGAGATTCCGGGCATATGCAATAAGAATCACAGCACTGGCAAGGAGTATTAAAAATGTTAAAATCCCTGTAATTTTATGTATTTTCCTGCTATAACTCATTGAAAGTTTATTTAATATTTAATAAGAAGTCTATTATTTGACTTGATGATAAAATATGGTCTACTTCAGTAAGGTTGAGTGCAGCTTTCGTCATTGTTGGAACTTCGCATTCTTCAGGATCCTGAACGATGGCTGTCCCCCCGTGTTTTTTTAGTTTTTGCAGTCCATAAGCCCCATCCCGGTTTGCTCCTGATAAAATTATTCCCAGGAGATTTTTTCCATAAGTCTGCGCAGCCGTTTCAAAAGATACGTCTATTGATGGCCGTGAATGATTTACTGGTTCTTCGGTAGATAAAGCAATCTTTTTATTAAGTTCAATATACATATGGTAATTTGAAGGAGCCAGGTATGCTCTTCCCGGCTTAATTGAGTCTTTATCATAAGGCTCTATAACAGGAATGTTTGATTTTATAGAGAGAGCCTCCACAAAACCTGAGCGTACATGTTTCAACCTGTGCAAATTAAGCAAAATCGGCAATGGATAGTTTTTGGGTAATGTTTGCAAAATTCTGGTAATTACCCGAAAACTGCCAGCTGAGCCTCCTATTATAACAGCCTTGAACATCTATGATACTTTTTTCTTATAAATATTTTCGTTTTTATCGACTAAGATATAATCTTTATCGGAATTCCAATAATCAATTTTCTCATTCATGCCAACAACCAAATGCCCCCCTGGAATTAAACAAGTGTTAAATGTTTTCAGCAGACGTTCTTCTAAAATCTGATTATAATAGAGCATTTGATTTCTACATATAATTAATTTGATGCCCTTTGGATATTCCTCAAATATAGCATTTTGTTTTGTATATTGTATGTTATTGAGCAGAGAAATATCGATATAGGCGTGTTCATTTTTTACGGTATAATATGATTTAAGTTCCTTTTCCCTGAAAACCCGGCTGAAATTAGCTTCATTAGCCTCCAGTTTGTTGTAGTCGAAATAACCGTCTTTAATCTTGTTTAGATGAATCTGGCTCAAACTGCTCACTATTATCTGTACCTTATCAAGGAAGTTGAGTTCTTTTAGTAAAATTAAAAGGGAATATAGGTCTTCCCCGGAATTTACTTCCGGGAACCATATTTTATATTTTTGTACATTACTCAGGGTTTTTGGGAAAAAATCATCTTTTAAATACCTCCACAATGATGGATCTCTGAACATTTCAGTAGTTTCAATGCATATTTCTTTAAGAAAAATTTCAAAAAAATCTTTATCATTTGTAATACGCCGGATAAAATTATCTGCATCCTTTAAATTATATTTGCTGATAATGTATTCCAGCCTCCTCTTAAAGAATGTCAAGGCATAATTTTTAAAATTATAATCAAATTGTTCCTTGAGGGTTTTGATGATATTTCTTGTATCAACAATTCCTATTTCAGTTCTTGTATTCATATGCCTTATATTAACATTGTTTAATATTTTTTCCTGTAAAAATGGCCACGCTTATCAAATTTATTAGCTGTTTCTCCCAGCATACTTTCATGCATACCAAATAATAAATAGCCATTTGTATATAAATGTTCATGGAAAAACTTGAAAATTTTAGACTGGAGCTCATATTTAAAGTAGATAATCACATTTCTGCACATTATCAGGTCGAATTTTGCAAAATACAAATTTTCTCCTTTGACAAGATCATGCTTCCTGAAAATCGGTTTGTCTTTTAAAAAGTTATTTATTTCCAATGTATCAGAAAGTTTGTTAATCCTGAAGTATTTTGAATACGGTACATCATTGTATTCTTCATAATTAAAAGGATTTTCTTTTATGACTTTATCAAAATTATCCAGGTATCCAATATTGAATCTATATTTATAAACACCCTTTTTTGCCTGCTCTAATGCCTCTTCATTCAAGTCCGTAGCAAAAATTTTTGCTTTATCGTACAAATCAAGCTCATGCAATAAAATCAGCATTGAATATACTTCCTGTCCTGTAGAGCAACCGGCATGCCAAATATTTATATTTTTGTTGTTTTTAAAGCGGGGAAGTATACGAAATCTTAAATCTTGCCAAATCTGGGGGTCACGAAATAATTCAGTAGTATTAACAGTAATATCTCTCACTGCTCTTTCAAGGAAATTCCTGTCTGACTTTAGCCTCGTTATAGCTGTGGCAATATCAATCCTGTTATCATCAAGAACTTTCTGAATCCTCCGTTTTAAAGATTTTTCAGAGTATTCACTGAAATCGTAGTCTGAATGCTTTTTTATTGTTGATACAAAATAATGAACCTCTTTATCCGATAACGCCATGCAATTCCGTTAAATTAGTAGGTTTAATATATTAGTTTACTACGTTATTTTTTCTCTTTGGTTTAGTTAAATTTACCCAACCATTTTGTGAAGGTTGTAAAAAAAGGCTTTAAAATTATAAAAATTCTTCTGATTAAAGATTGTTTTCTCTAATTTTCAAAATTTTGTGAATCATAACCTGTAGTTCATTT
>JBKGZD010000087.1:0-11381 GCA_046545795.1 Bacteroidales bacterium
GAGACTATTGGTATCGACTATGTTGGGATAGGTACAGATTTTGACGGTGGAGCCAGACTGGAGGACTGCCGTGATGTAAGCCAGATGCCTAATGTTACAAAAGAATTAGTTGAAAGAGGTTACAGTGAGAAGGAAATAAAAAAAATATGGGGAGAAAACTTTTTAAGAGTGTTTAAAGAAGTAGAACATTTAAAAAATGAAGGATAGAAGAACCCCACCAACGAATCTAACCACACATAAATGAAAGGCCTGCAATTATTAACTTGCAGGCCTTTCATTTATATATTTTTTTGGAGTGATATAGATTCTTAAATACTAACAATTTGCACAATGAAAAGCAAAACAGGTATTAAGACAAATTCCACAACCAGTACATCGAGATTCATCAATTTCAGGAGCACTAAATGGTGACTTTTGTTTTATCGCACCAACAGGACATATATTCACAGTGGGACAAGGATGGTTTTGAGGACACATGTTTTTGTTAATGACAACTTTCTTTTTCATTTTAAACGCTTTTTTTAAGGTTATTAATTAGATTACTCCATTCAGGCAACACCTGATTTGTTGTGAATTTTGATTTTTTTCGGCTACAAAAATAATACATTTATTTATTTACATATAAAAATATTTAAATTATTTCCATTAAAACTTTTACATGGAATTTTTTGTTGTATATTTTATAAAACACAGAAAATGAATATCAAAAACAAAATATTGAGTTTTCTTATTAGTCTTTTACTGATAAGTAGCTTATATGGTCAAAATGACAATACTATGGAGAATAAAAACAAGGAAACAGCAACGTTAGGCGCAGGTTGCTTTTGGTGTGTAGAAGCCGTCTTTCAGTCATTAAA
Organism: Bacteroidales bacterium; assembly: GCA_046545795.1. Lineage (GTDB taxonomy): Bacteria > Bacteroidota > Bacteroidia > Bacteroidales > UBA12077 > JAGXLC01. The sequence goes on from JBKGZD010000087.1 coordinate 858, forward strand.
AGGTGTCGAATCGGTAACATCAGGCTATTCAGGTGGTAATGTGAAAAATCCTTCTTACAAGGAAGTTACAACTGGGAATACTGGCCATGCAGAAGCTATCCAGATTAAATTTAATCCGGATGTTATAAGCTATGAAGAAATACTTGAAGTCTTTTGGAGGACCCATGATCCAACAACTTTAAACCAGCAGGGTCCGGATATTGGTTCTCAGTATAGATCTGTCATATTTTATCATAGTAAAGAACAAAAGAAAATAGCCGAGAAATCAAAAAAAGATGCTGATACTTCTGGATATTTTGACGATTCTATAGTGACATCAATAGAACCTTTCAAAAATTTTTATGTGGCAGAGGAATATCACCAGGATTTCTACAAAAAAAATCCGAATCAGCCTTATTGCCAATTTCGAATAAACCCCAAGATTAAAAAACTGGAAAATGAATTCCAGGAATATTTGAAGTAAGATTAAGTATCAATCCATGGTTTATTCCGCAAATTGCCTTATGCGGCTCTTCTACAAATGATTTGACTCCAGGGGAGTGCCAGTGATAGCGCCGGGCCATTTTGTCAATTGTATTCATTCCCTGCTGAATTACAGCCCATTCACCATTTTTATTTACAATAAAGTTATGCAAGTAAAGCTGGTAATTATCCTGAATAGCCGTATTGTCAATTTTTGCACTCAATCTACTTGATTTTACCAGGTTTTCTCCGTCAATATTGTAAGAATCAGCTATAGTTTTCAATTCATCGGGAGTCTGCAAGCTATATTTTCCACGTCCACCGCATACATATAAACCAAGTTCATTGCTTAGAGGGTTTATGGCCTTTTTCAATGCCCCAAGCACCGAGGTAGTTATTCCTGAGGAATGCCAATCCATCCCCATAACGGCCCCAAGAGATTGAAACCAATACGGATCAGAGATTTTTCTTAAAAATTCCGATGTACCATATTCCTCCACAATAGCTTCTGCAATTCCTTTCCCAAGCTTTGACATCCGTTCGTACAACCAGGGTGGAACTCTGCCGGAATGAAGTGGTAAATCAGCTGAACCAGATTTCTTCATAAAGTAAAAAAATTAAGTTTGAGATTATAAATAAATAAAAATTAAGTTAATAAAAAAATCTCTCTCTGCTAAAAAGTTAATTATCCATTAACAACGCAGAATTAGAGGATTATGATGATATTAAAATTTGTTTATTGACAGTAAATACCAATTTATAGAAAAAAAATGATAGAATTTTCATGTATGTTATTGCTAATTTAATAAATAGGTATACCTTTGTAGCAGAATTATTAATTATTATTATTTATTATGAAAGAAGGAAAAGTAAAATTTTTTAATGAATCCAGAGGATTCGGATTTATTAAAGATGCAGAATCAAATGAAGAGTATTTTGTACACGTCACCGGTTTAGTCGACAATGTTGAAGAAGACGACGATGTGACTTTTGATTTAAAAGAAGGAAAAAAAGGTATGAATGCCGTAAATGTAAAAAGAGTATAAACGAATATACTTTTGCAATTTAACCATTTCAAAAGAACCTTTTTAAGCTTAAAATTGTATCCCGCCTGATTTTCAGGCGGGATTTTTTATTCAAATTTTTCAGTTAGTCCGTTGTATTTGCTGTAAAAGAAACGAGTTTACCATCAGAGAACGCACATGAAATCTCTATTGGATTACAACAAATCTCGCAGTCTTCTATATATTCTTGTTCATCAACAGATGGATCAAGCGTAACAGAAATCTGTCCATAGCAATAAGGACACTGAAATTTGTGTAACATTAGGTCGAGGCTCATTTTAATTAAATTTAGATTTTATTAAAAACAAAATAGCTCTGATTCTTTGATATTGTTTGTCTGCTATTTAGATACCGTTCATCCATAATAATTTATGGTCTTTAAGGTATGGAAAAAATCTGTTAAAAACAATTAGCACTTTTGTCCGATAATTAATATTATGTTAAATAAAAATATGTAAAAGAAAGAGGAATAAATTATTCCTCCTTCTTTATAAATTTCCAGATAAAAGACTTTTACTGTTCTTCTTCTTCTTCTTCCATCTCTTCAACTTGTTCTATTTTCTGGCCCATTTCCTCATATTTCTCAAGGTATTTTTCGTCCTTGGTTCTTAGTCTGTAATAAAGAGTTCTGAGAGTTTGAAGTAGAGACATCTCAGTCTCTTCAATCTCAAGAGCTTTTTCCATTAATGGCAATGCCTCTAGAAATTTATCTTCTGCCTTTTCTTTTAATTCTTTATGTTCCTCTTCATCTTTGGTTTTATTAGCTTCAGTTTCTAAATCTACTCCTTCATTAAAGTAAATTACACCAAGATTATAAAGGGACATAAATTGATCTGGTTTAATTTCTAGCGCTTTCTTATAATTTTCCTTTGCTTTTTCAGGTTTTTCAATTTTATCATAAACCTGAGCTTTTGCTGAGTAATACTCTGGATTATCTGGGAATTCTTCGGTTGCTTTATCCAGGTACTCGAGTGCTTTCTCCGGTTTATCAGAGTTTAAGAGATAATGATTAACCAAACTGCCAATCATTTCATCATTTGTAGGATATTTCTCGAAACCTTCTTCTAATGCTTCCACAGCCTTAGTGGTATCGCCTGATTGCATATATGCATTATTTAAAAGAATATATGTCCTTTCTCCTTCATAATCATATTCAGCAGCTTCAGCATAGTATTTGGCCGCTTCCTCCCACTTTTCTATCTGTTGAGCTGCAATACCAGCATTGTAAATAACTGCAGTATCGATTTGCTCTTCAAAAATAGGCATGTCACTTACTTTCAGTGCATATTTAAAGTTTGTATATGCTCCTTCATAATTTTGATCCTCAAAAGCATCAACCCCTTCCTGTATGAAATGCTTATGCAGGCCAAACATAGAAGCATCTATGCGACCCTTGTATTTATCGTCTTCATCCATCTCATAGGCTTTCTTATAGTTCTCAAAAGCTTTTACAAGCGGATCTTCAACTAAATCTTTAAACTCTTCGTTTTCTGTCTCAAAAACTTTTTGATAAACAAAACCCTTGGCATAGTAAGTCTTCGGCCAGTCTTTAGTTTCTTCCAATTCAGTGGCTTTATTTACTGATTTAATAGCTGTATCAAGTCTTTGGTCATTTTCAGCCCATGTAAGAGCCCGATTTACGTAGACTTTTTCACTACATCCACTTAAATAAACCAGTACTGCCATCACTGCTGTCAATAATACAATTCTGTTTTTTTTCATGTTATTCATTTTTAAGGAATTAGTTCTTAATTGTTGTCGCAAAAATAAAATATTTTTTTTTCTATTCAAACTTTAATTAACGCATCTAATCATGATTCAAATTTTCTCCTTCTTCCCTCATTTTTTCAAAATTTTGCTCTTCATGATCATCAACTTTCACCTGACTGACAGCTGCTATAGAATCATTATTCCGCAGGTTAATCAATTTTACACCCTGCGTTGCTCTGCCGGTTGTTCGGATGTCTGATACAGGCACCCGGATAGTTATTCCGGAGCGGTTAATAACCATCAGGTCGTTTTTATCAGCAACTCCTCTTGCTGCTACTAATTTTCCAGTTTTATCTGTAATATTCAGCGTTTTTACACCTTTCCCTCCCCTGTTGGTTATTCTGTAATCATCAATTGAAGAACGCTTGCCATAACCTTTTTCAGAAACCACGAGAATGTCTTCATCATATTTTTCAACGGACACCATTCCAACTACAACATCTTCAACTCCGGCTAAAGTTATACCTCTAACACCTGTTGCTAATCTACCCATACTTCTTACTTTAGTTTCATTAAATCTAATGGCTTTCCCTTCTTTTGAAACAAGTATTATATCGCTTTCTCCATTCGTCAGTTTAGCACCAATTAACCGGTCTCCTTCACGGATATTAATTGCATAAACTCCTTTTTGCCTGGGTCTGCTATATGCTTCTAATACTGTCTTCTTTATAATTCCTTTTTTTGTTGCTAATAAAATATAATGATTATTTATATAGTCTGAATCACTCAATGTTTTGACATTTATGTGAGCCTGTACTTTATCATCGGGCATTATACTAATTAGATTTTGTATAGCCCGTCCTTTTGAATTCCTTGTTCCTTCAGGAATCTCATATACTTTAAGCCAAAAGCATTTTCCCGATTCAGTAAAAAACAAAATGGTATTATGCATATTGGCAATAAACATATGTTCCAGAAAGTCTTCTTCTCGTGTTGTAGACCCCTTTGAACCTATTCCACCACGTCCTTGCGTTTTATATTCTGTAAGAGATGTTCGTTTTATATACCCCATATGTGATATTGTAACAACCACATCCTCATCAGCATAAAAATCTTCTGGGTTGAAGTCTCCAGCCTCATACTCGATAGCTGTTCTCCTATCGTCTCCATATTGTTCTTTAATTTCTAAAAGCTCGTCTTTAATAATCTGCATCCTCAATGACTCCTCAGCTAGAACACGTTTATAATATTCAATCTTTTTCATTAGTTCTGCGTGTTCGTCTTTAACCTTGCCCCTTTCCAATCCGGTAAGCTTCTGCAGTCTCATCTCCAAAATAGCTTTAGCCTGTACCTCTGTTAGCTCAAACTTTTCTATCAATCCGTTTTTAGCTATTTCCGGAGTCTCAGAGCCTCGTATCAGACTAATTACTTCATCCAGGTTATCAAGTGCTATGAGTAAACCTTCTAAAATATGAGCTCTTTCTTCTGCTTGTTTCAATTCATATTTCGTACGCCTGATAACAACTTCATGCCTGTGTTCTACGAACTTTCTTATGAGATCCTGAAGGTTTAATAGTCTTGGTCGGCCATTTACCAAAGCAATATTATTAACATTAAAGCTCGTTTGCAACTGAGTGTGTTTATACAGCTTATTTAAAACAATATTTGGTACAGCGTCGCGCTTCAGTTCATATACAATTCGCATTCCATCCCTGTCCGATTCGTCGTTTACATTAGAAATTCCTTCAATTTTTTTATCATTGACCAGCTCTGCAGTTCTTTTAATTAATTCAGATTTATTGACCTGATAAGGTATTTCAGTGACTATAATTTTTTCTTTTCCATTTTGATCCGTCTCTATTTCAGCTTTAGCACGGATATCAATTTTTCCTCTCCCGGTTCTGTAGGCTTCCCTCACTCCTGTCATACCATATATAATACCACCAGTAGGAAAATCAGGTGCCACAATTGTATCTGCAAGTTGATCAATAGATATCTCTTTATCATCTATATATTTAACAATGGCATTAATTGTATCCGTCAGGTTGTGTGGAGGCATATTTGTTGCCATCCCAACAGCAATGCCTGAAGCGCCATTCAGAAGTAGAATTGGTATTCGTGTAGGGAGAACTGTAGGTTCTTTCAGTGTATCATCAAAATTTAACTGAAAATCAACGGTGTCCTTATCCAAATCTTTAAGAGTTTCAGCAGAAATTTTCTGCAACCTTGCCTCTGTATACCTCATAGCAGCAGGTCCATCGCCGTCCATCGAACCAAAGTTTCCCTGCCCGTCTACCAATTGATAACGTAAAGACCAGTGCTGAGCCATTCTAACCATAGCTTCATAAACAGAAGAATCCCCGTGTGGATGATATTTACCCAGCACCTCCCCTACAATTCTTGCTGATTTCTTATAAGGCCTATTGGAATAAAGTCCTAATTCCGACATTCCGAATAAAACTCGTCTCTGAACAGGCTTAAGGCCATCCCGAACATCCGGCAATGCCCGTGATACTATAACCGACATGGAATAGTCGATATAGGCGGACTTCATTTCTTCTTCAATATTTACTCTAATCATTCTATCTTCTTCAGCCATAGTCTTAAATAATTTAATGCAATAAATTCTTCCCGAAATAAGTTCTCAAAATTACTAAAATAGATTAATTTTTCGTGGCAAACCATTAAAAATATCATGGTTTATTAAGAGTAATACTATTTAATTGATTAACAACAAAGTGATTTAAAAGTATGTTAAATTCTGTTAACAGTTATTGTAAAAGAAATAAATTATAAACTGAATCAGTACATGATTTCAAGAGAGATTTTGTATTTTTGTAAACGATTTTATCATAAAATGAACAAGGAATTTAAAAATTTGTAGAACAAATTAAAGTAAAATCCGTTTAATGAATCTGTTTTAGATTAAAGAGAAAAAGGAGAAGTTAAATATATGGACGCAAAATTTTCACAAAGAATAAAAGATGTTCTAACCTTTAGCAAAGAAGAAGCTATACGGCTTGGAAATGCTTATATTGGCACTGAACACCTTTTATTGGGAATGCTCAGAGAAGGAGAAGGGCTAGCTATTGATATTTTAGAATCTTTCGAGGTTGATTTGATGAATCTCAGAAAATTAATAGAAGATCGCATCAAAACCGATGATAAAATTGCAACTGAGGCTGAAAATATACCATTATACAAGACAGCAGAACGTGCTCTTAAGCTGGTATATCTGGAGGCAAAATCTTTCAACAGCAATACAATAAATACAGGCCATTTGATGCTGGCTATTCTTAAAGATGAAAATAGTCTTGTCACCCAACTATTGAGCGAGTTTGACATTGACTATGAAGATGTCAGAATTGAAATGGAAACAAAACAAAGAGAAACAGAAGCAAAAGCTGATTTTGGCGAAGAAGATGAAGAAATGCCATTTGGTTCTGGCAAAAAAGGGCAACAATCAGAAGGCAAATCAAAATCAGACACACCTGTACTGGATAATTTCGGATTAGACCTTACAAAAGCAGCAGAAGAAAACGCATTAGACCCCATAGTTGGACGTGACAGAGAAATTGAACGTTTAGCCCAGATACTCAGCAGAAGAAAAAAGAATAACCCTGTGCTAATAGGTGATCCGGGTGTTGGTAAATCTGCTATTGTTGAAGGTTTGGCCATGCGTATAATCCAGAGGAAGGTATCAAGAGTTTTATTTGATAAAAGAATTGTTACCTTAGATTTGGCATCTATAGTGGCTGGCACAAAATACCGCGGTCAATTTGAAGAGAGAATGAAAGCCATACTTAACGAGCTTTCAAAAAATGAGAATATAATACTTTTCATTGATGAAATTCATACTATTGTTGGCGCTGGTGGAGCCACAGGGTCACTGGATGCAGCCAACATGCTGAAACCTTCACTGGCGCGTGGGGAAATACAAACGATTGGAGCTACAACGCTCGATGAATACAGGCAACATATTGAAAAAGACGGGGCACTGGAAAGAAGATTCCAGAAAGTTATGGTTGATCCAACTTCATCTGAAGAAACAATGGAAATTCTAAACAACATTAAGGCCAGATATGAAGACCATCACAATGTGCATTATACCCAGGAAGCTCTGAAAGCCTGTGTACATCTTACCCAAAGATATATTAGTGACAGACATTTGCCTGATAAAGCCATTGATGCAATGGACGAAGCAGGTTCAAGAGTGCATATTTCAAATATAGTTGTCCCTAAAAGAATTGTGGAGCTTGAAAAAGAAATTGAAGAGATAAAACAAAAGAAAATAACTGCTGTAAAGAATCAAAATTTTGAGTCAGCAGCCAACCACAGGGACACAGAAAAGAAGATGCTTGCTAAACTTGAAGAAGAAAAAAACAATTGGGAAAAAGAACTCGAAAAGAATCGCGAAACGGTTTCAGAGGAAGAAGTAGCCCAAGTGGTAGCCATGATGACAGGAGTTCCGGTACAACGAATTGCTGAGGCCGAAGGAACAAGGCTCATGAAAATGAATGAAGAACTCAGGCATAACGTTGTTGGACAAGATGAGGCCATTGAAAAAGTTGTTAAATCAATAAGGAGGAACAGAGCAGGATTAAAAGACCCAAATAAACCTATTGGCTCATTTATTTTCCTCGGACCAACAGGTGTGGGTAAAACTCAGTTAGCAAAAGTTCTTGCTCAATACCTGTTCGATACTACAGACAATCTCATCCGAATGGATATGAGCGAATATATGGAGAAGTTTTCCGTTTCAAGACTTGTTGGGGCTCCTCCAGGATACATAGGATACGAAGAAGGAGGACAACTTACTGAAAAAGTACGAAGAAAACCATACTCTGTTGTTCTTCTTGATGAGATTGAAAAAGCACACCCTGATGTTTTCCATATTCTCCTGCAAATGCTGGATGATGGTCAGTTAACTGATAGTCTTGGAAGGAAAGTTGATTTCAGGAATACAATTATAATTATGACATCAAATATTGGTAGTCGCCAATTGAAAGACTTTGGAAAAGGCGTTGGTTTTGAAACACAGGCAAAAGCAAAAAGCTCAAATGAGCTGGCAAAAGATGTGATACAAAAGGCTCTTAAGCGCTCCTTTGCCCCGGAATTTTTAAACAGATTGGATGATATTGTTATCTTCAATTCTCTTACAAAAGAAGATATTCACGAAATAATTGATATTGAACTTCAAGGACTTTATGACAGGATTTCCAATCTTGGTTATAAAGTTGAAATTACGAAAGAAGCTAAAGATTATGTTGCAGATAAGGGGTTTGATATACAATTTGGTGCAAGACCTCTGAAAAGAGCTATCCAAAAATATATTGAAGATCCGATGGCTGAAACTATAATTAAACAAAGTGTTAAGGAAGGTGATTTGCTTAAGGTTGAGTATAATAAGAATGAAGATAAAATTGATATTAATGTACAGAAAGCTGGTAAAAGTAAAAAAGAAGTAAAAACTAATGAAGACCAAAATAATGGCAAATTGCCGGATGAGACACAAAAAAATTAAATAAACTTACTTATAGATTTAAATTCAGAAAACCCAAATTGAACATTTTTTTTCAATTTGGGTTTTTTATTATGAATGCAGACAATAATTATTAATTATGCGTTTTAACAACTATTTTTAAAGGGGTACATGTGACTCTTACTTAAAAATAAAACAAAAATCATACAAACCTAAAAAAAGAACAAAATATGAAAAGAAATGAAAATAAAGTAACATTTAAAGGTGAACCTATAACCTTATTAGGCAATGAAATTAAGCCAGGTGATCAGGCCCCTGATTTTTCTGTTATTAACAATGAATTAAAACCTGTCCATTTAAAAGATTTCAATAACAAAGTAAAAGTAATTTCTGTATTCCCATCAATTGATACTGGAGTATGCTCCAAACAAAATAAGACATTTGATACAGAGGCATCCAAATTAAGTGATGATGTGGTAATTTTAGCTATTTCAAATGATTTGCCCTTCGCCTTGCAAAGATATTGTGGCGCAGAGGGAATTAGTAATCTTATTACTTTATCCGACCACAAGAATGTGGATTTTGGAACTAAATACGGATTTTTAATTGAAGAATTGAGATTACTGGCCCGTGGAGTTATCGTGATTGATAAAAATGATAAAGTTGCTTATGTTGAATATGTTTCTGAGATTGGGCATGAACCCGATTATGATTCAGCCCTTGAAGCAGCACAAAAATTAATATAGCAAAAAAACCCGGGTAACATAAACCATGGCAAAATAACAATTATACATCGTTATTTTGCCATGGTTTATCTTTGAGTAAAGGTTAATAGCCAGACAAAATTCCTAAATTATTGCCGCTTAAAAAATAAATGAAAATAATAAAAAAAATCATCTGAATATCAGAGAACCCTTCCAATCAAATCGTAGTCAGAGGCCTTTACAACCTTAGCTGAATAAAAATTCCCTTTTTCCAGATTGTTATTATTTTTCGGAATCCTTATTTCATTATCCACTTCAGGAGCATCTGCCTGTGTTCTTCCATGATAATATTCAGCATCCTCTCTTTCAATAAGCACCTCAAATGATTTACCGACTTTAGCCTGGTTTAATTTCAGTGAGATATCTTGTTGCAAACTCATTAGTTCATCCGCTCTTTCTTGCTTTATCTTTTGAGGGATGGAATCTCTGAAATTTTTCTCTGAAAAAGTTCCTTCCTCTTCGGAATAGGTAAAAACCCCCATTCTGTCAAATTCAATTTCCCGGATAAACTCCCTTAATTCATTAAATTCTTTTTCAGTTTCTCCAGGATGTCCAACCATAAAAGTAGTACGTAAAGTAATATCAGGTATCTTGCTATTAATAAACTCGATAAGATTGTAAATTGATTTACGATCAATCCCCCGGCGCATATTTCTGAGTACTTTATCGTTGATATGTTGCAAAGGGATATCCAGGTAATTGCATATAGAGTTGTTATCCCTCATTATATCCAAAATATCAGAGGGAAAATTGGCTGGATACAAGTACAAAAGTCTGATCCAATGTATCTTATCTACTTTTGTTAAATTTTCCAATAAATTCCCGAGAGATTCTTTCCCATATAAATCGACTCCATAATAGCTCAAATCCTGGGCAATTAAATTCAGCTCTTTAACTCCCAGTTCAGACAAATGAATGCTTTCATTGTATAAATTTTCAATTGTTTTTGACCTGTATTTACCTCTTATAAAAGGAATTGAACAAAACGAACATTTCCTGTTACAACCTTCAGCTATTTTCAGATAGGCAGAATAGTCCGGAG
>JBKGZD010000088.1:0-11233 GCA_046545795.1 Bacteroidales bacterium
GTAATGTCTTACCTGCAGTGCTCTCAGAATTTGTATAAAGGGAGGTTGTCTAAAAAATCTACAAAGTGATTTTTAGATACTTTTTTATCCCTTATAAAAACCTTTTCAGCTTCAGATAGTTTGGAAATCTGCTACCAAGCAACGTAGACGCTATAATGGTAGTAACTGAATGTATGGTGTTTTTAATCAGTTTAGTCAGGAATGGCTTCATTTTACTCCCAATTGATGCACGATTTTAGCAGGCTGCGAGCGGTAAACCGGGGATATCTCCCAGTGGCTTTGCCGTATCATAAATACACTTAAAGTAAATTTTTAAAATTAAGGAATAAAATATTGATAAACAGTGTAATAAAAGATGGTTTTATCTCTAAATTGCAATAAAAGGCTTGATTTTTTATGTTTAACTTAAAGTATTTTTAAAAGTTAATTGTATAAAGTCCTGATTTAACTGCTATTAATTCCATAACAATAAATGTAGGTAGTTACAGGTGATTAAATGAGTAAACAATAAATTTTTAATGCTTTTATAATTGTGATATGTAAACAAATAGTTAATTAATTAGGTTACAATTGTAGCGTATGTTTTTTGTTTTATTTGTTTGAGAATATATTTATACATTTTATTATATATCTGCTGACATACAATTCATATATTGGTTGTCAGTCATCATATAAGTAAAAATAATGTTCGTTGTGCTTATCTTAAACCACCAGGGGATTATACACATAGATTTTTAGTTCTTGAATAAGGTTTAATTGATAAAATTCCCCAGAAACTGCATCATTGTATTACTGCGCCTTGTAATATTCTTAGATGAAAATTGGAATATTTGTGTTGTTGATTTTAAAAACAGAATCTAATGTATAATTTTGATCGAGAACCGGATGATTTCTTCTTTAAAAATTAATTATTTAAGATTGGTTACATTTGTAAACACTGGAAATCTGTATTCGCTAAGTGTCCTATGGGGTAGGAAAAGGAGTATTATCTATCTGCAGAAGGATTCTCAATGTATTCGATTAGAACCCCGAGGCAATATTTCTTATCATCTTTATTCTTCTCACTCGATATTTCCAGAATTAGATTTCTTGTGTTGGTTACTTTAAAATAAAAAAACTTTTCATATCTATATTCCTTGTTATCGTATAATAAATATCGCTCTTCATCATCTTCATAAATTCTTAGCCTTATATCTCCCAGTTTTCTGTGTCCATTGACAGAAATATAATATTCTTCTCCCTCGTATACTACAATGCTGAATTCAATTTTTTCTCCCGGCGCAAATTCTGAGCTTCTTGATTGTCGGCTCATTTGAAATTCATTTTCTGGTGCCCATCGACAATTCTCGATATGGTATTCAAAGCAATCCTGTGAAAATGAGATTATTGGTAATGCGCCCAGCAATAATAAAAGTATCAATAAAAATTTATAGCTATATCTCATTCCTGCAAGGATTAGTTTTCAACAATTTCCGTTCGAATACGGGATACTATACTTTTCAGCTCGTTAAAATTTTCTGGTGTAATTTCAGATTTTTTACCACCTTCTATAAGTAAAAGGTTGCTCTCATCTTTTTTGACTTCTGTTTCTTCTTTTATTACAGGCAAACTGTTAAAAAATGAATTAATATCTTTTAAATAAACCAATGCAGCTTTGGTGTTTATATCTTTTTCAAAAGATTGAGAAAATTTGGTTAGGTTCCTGAACGCATGTTTTTGATCTGCAATCTTTTTTAAGGTTTTCTCTTGAGTATCTGAATTACTTAATAATTTTGTTGAAATATATAGTCCTTCAATATAACTTCCGGTTGTGATGACTGCTAATGTTTTCTCCTGTCCGGTATTAAGCAAATGATCAATGATTTTTGTCTGATATTCTTCTGCTATTTGTAATAATTTTTCACTATCATCCATATTTCGCGAGATTTGCTCTACTAACTCCTCCTCATCTGGAATTTTTATGCGTAGATCATTAGTCAGGTTGAATATTACATTAAAATACCGTTCAATATTCTGGGTTCTGTCAAACAAAATCATGTATGACAAATCTGTGATATATACCCCCAGATTTAAAGTTTTGGCTTTTGTACTATAGTAATTATCAAGATTATTTACCGGATTAACTATACCTGTCCGGTAGTTCAGCTCCTCTGTCTTAATATACGACAACATTTCTTTAGCTGACGGAAACCTGTAGTATATATTTTTTTTCGGCAAATCTTGCTGAAGAACATCTGTATGTTCCCTGGAAAAATCAGTTGATTTTTTTTCTTTTTTACCCTCGAGCCCGCAGCTAAGATAAACCGTAATAGTCAGCAATAGAACTGTTGTAAAAGTTGTTTTCATTGTTCAGTTCATTAATTATTCAAAAATAAAGAATTTTAGCCTTACGATAAAGTATAACCTTCCTATCTAGTCTTTTTTTGAAACTTATAAATAGCTTTTCTTAATAAGTTATAATATAATGCAATATAGAGTATAAGATTGAAAAGCCAAATTACGGCCAAATTAAAATTAAAAGTATATAATGACCAAGGGCCAACTTGCTTTTCAGGGGCGAAAAAATGAGCTCTTCCATTTTTTAGTTCAGGGGAATAATATACGGGTTCAAACTTCCTTTTTAAATGGCTGTTTTTGAACAGAATATTATCAGTATTTTCTTTTCCTTTGACCAGTTCGGCAATTGCTTTGTTGTGATATTTCTGTTTAAATTTCCGGAAATTATCTTTCCCTTTATTTGAATGAATTATTTCGCTAAGCTTTTTATCTTTTTTATACATTATGCTATCGAGCTGTATTGCAATATCTTGTCGAATTGTATTTAATGTTTTTTTTAAATTTATGATTTTTGACTCTTCAATTTGTGATTGATCTATATTGTCTAAATTATTTTTCATTTCTGGAAATTTATCTTCAATTTTATTTAACTCATTATTAATAATTTCTATTGAATTATTTATATTATTGCTTGCACTATTGTCATATGTAATATAGGTTTGAATTTCATCAAGATATTCGAGTATCTCAGGAATATAGATGTTAGCTTCGTAATAATAATTACTTTCTTCTTTTTCAATATTATAGAGTTGTTTTTCATATTTATTGCTCATGAATTGTTCTACAGTAAGAGCTTCAAATGACCATCTTGAGACCATTAAATCTGCTATAAATGGAGGATATAAATCAGATGTGAGTTTTCCGTGCAAATTGTCAAACTTAATAATGGTACCTGAAAGAAGAATTTGTGGAATCAAAAGAAAGGGAATCAGTATGTAAATAGCTACTTGTGAATTCAAACCAGAAGATATATTTAATCCGGCAAGGTTGGAGAAAATGGCCACAGAAAATAATATCATCCAATATTCGTAAGTTAGCCCCCTGATTTCAAGTATGTAATTTCCAATTATCACATATGTAAAGATTTGGAATCCTGAAAGAAATAGCAGCAGGGTGATTTTGGATAGTAAATAACCTGAACGACTGAGGTTTAGAAATTTTTCTCTTTCAAGCACTTTTCTATCTCTAATTATTTCTCCTGCACTCAAAAGCATTCCGATAAACATCGCCACAATTATGCTCATCAATAAATAAGATGGCAAATTCACATTTTCACTGAAAAGGTAATTGAATCCTTCCGACTCTGTCCTTAATGTATATTTAGAAAAAAATGCCAGAATAAATGCAAGCAATGGGGCTTCTATAAGACTGATCAACAAGTATTGTTTATTGACCAGTTTTGTAACCAGGTTCCTGGTAAAAAATACTGAAAATTGTTTCAGCAAGCCAGCTTGTTTAAATGGGTTCTCAGGAATGTTGCTTCGCTGTACTTCCAGTGATTCTGGTTTCTCTATATGTTCCTTATAAAGTTGATACCAATCGTCAGGAGTTCTTTTTCTTTTTGATGTATAATTTCCATTTTCATCTATCTCTTTATCTTCAAGAATTTCAAGTATAATTTCAGGGCTTATATTTCCGCAGGTTGGACATTCTTTTTCTTCGGCATGAACTTGTTGATCCAGGGTTTTAAAATAAACCAAGCCTTCCATTGGATCACCGGTATATACGGGTGTACCTCCATGGTCAAGCACAATTAATTGATCAAATAATTTGAAAATTCCAGAGGAAGGCTGATGTATATTCACAATTACAAGCCGGCCTTTTAAAGTCTGTTCTCTCAGAAGATTCATTATATGCAACGAATCGGAAGAAGAAAGGCCGGAAGTGGGCTCGTCTACCAAAAGTACAGAAGGCTGACGAATCATCTCCAATGCAAGGTTAACGCGTTTTCTTTGTCCCCCACTAATCTGATTATCCATAGGACTGCCCACTCTGGAATTTTTTATTTCTTTCAAATTCAATTCTGATAATGTTTCTTCAACAATAGCTTGAATTTCTTCAGAATGATATGTATCAAAGCATAAACGGGCATTATAATACAAATTCTGAAATACTGTAAGTTCTTCAAACAGGAGATCATCCTGGGGGACATAACCAATCAGACCTTTTAACTTATCAATATTTTTATGTACATCATAACCATTAATTTTTATACTCCCATTATCCGGGGTAAGATTTCCATTGATAATATTCAGCAGAGTAGATTTTCCTACACCACTGGAACCTATTACACCCACAAAATAGAAAGATTCAGTTTTAAAACGAAAGGGCTTAATCCCTATGTTGCTGTTTTTATATTTAAACCCAACATTGTCTAAAATTAATTCTACATTATCTTTAGACTCTTTGATTATGTAACGCTGGGCTATTTCTGTATAATAGAGTGATTTGAGTTTAACGTTCTGAAATCCTAATTTATAGCTTGAAATAGCATTTCCTTTTGAAAATTTATAAACTTTGCCTGGATTAATTTTCAGCCCATTTAGAAAGAGAGTGTCTTCACCATAATAATAGAATATAAATAAATTTGCAGAAAAGATATGCAGAAAACATATTTCTCCACTCAGGTTATGACGCTTAATAAAGTGTAAGAATTTTCTTTCTGCACCAGATTCATCTGCAGTTACTAAAAGCAGACGTTCTTTATTGTTTACTTTCTCACAGCCCTCAAGAATGAATGTCTCAAGATCGTCAATTTCTTCATCGGGGATTTTAAATGACCAGGCTATGGTATTTAGAATATCTTTTTCATCAGGCAATACAGAGTGCTTCAATTTTAACAACTCAACAAGGTGGGAAAATAAAAATATTTTTTCGCTATGAATAAGTGATTTATTCAAACTATCCACTAACCGTAAAATTTTAACGGATTTTATTGATATATCTTTATTAAAGTTTTTTGGTATTTTATCAGCATATTGGCTGTTGTAAAACTGAAACATAGCAACAAACTCCTGGAGTTTATTTTCTGTAAGATAATGAGAAAGATATGAATGAAGTATATCAACAACCTCTTCTTTATTATAATTTTTGTCAATATTTACAAAGATTGCAAAAAGTTGTACTATAATTTTAATAACCGGATTGTTCATTTTATATAGAATCTTTTTATTATATTTCGCAGTTCTCAGATTGTAAAATTACAATTCATACAACTTCTATTTATGAGCAAAGATAACAATATACTGATTGCAGAAGACGATGAGATGATACGAAAAATCATCGAGGAAGTTTTAGGAGAAGAGTTTGAACTGATCTTCGCTGAAGATGGTAAAAGTGCACTGGAAAAAGCGAAACTTAACTTACCAGAGCTCATTTTACTCGACATCATGATGCCGGAAATGAATGGTTTTGAGGTATGTAAGGCAATGAGAAAAGTTGATGAGCTTAATACCAGCATTATTATTATAGTAACAGCTTTATCAGATAAGGATTCGGAAAAAACCGGTCTTAAAGCCGGTGCAGATGATTTCCTTACCAAACCATTTAACCCTATAGAATTGAGAACTAAAGTTCAATTAATGTTTCGGTTAAGAAACAGACTGTTAGGCCTTTCATAACCAGATAGATATGAATCATTTACTCTCACAAATGGCCTCCAGGCTGGATGGCGATTTTCATATAGATAAAAAGACACGGTTACTCTATGCAACAGATGCATCTGCATACAGGGAAGTACCCCTTGCTGTTGCAAAACCAAAACATAAGGAAGACATCCGGAAGTTGATAGAGTTTGCTAATCAAACAAACACCGGGTTGATTCCCAGGACTGCCGGTACTTCACTTGCCGGACAGGTTGTGGGCTCAGGCATTGTTGTTGATGTTTCACGATATATGAATGATATTCTTGAATTTAATAAAGATGAAAAATGGGTGAAGGTGCAACCTGGGGTTATCCTGGATGATTTAAACCTGTTCTTGGAAAAACACGGCTTGTTTTTCGGACCGGAAACTTCTACTTCCAATCGTTGTATGTTAGGAGGTATGGTGGGGAACAATGCCTGTGGTGCTCATTCTATCTTATATGGGTCAACCCGCGATCATACCATTGCAGTCAAAGGCTTCCTTAGCGATGGAACCGAAGTAGAATTTACGAACTTAAAGAAAAATGAATTTGAAAAAAAGCTCAGATTAAATACTTTAGAGGGAGTTATCTACAGAGATATTGAAAAAAAATTATCAGACCCCGAAATTCAAAAGGAAATTAGGAACGAATACCCCGATCCTGAGATTTACAGACGTAACACAGGGTATGCAATTGATTTACTCCTGGATTCAGAAATTTTTAACTCCGGAAGTAAAAAACCTTTCAATTTTTCAAATCTTATTTGCGGCTCAGAAGGTACTCTTTTCTTTATTACTGAAATCACTTTAAATGTTATTGATTTACCTCCTAAAAATAAAGCTGTTATGGCTGTTCATTTTCAATCCCGCCAAGCAGCCTTTAAAGCAAATTTAATCGCTTTAAAATATAATCCCGGTGCAGTTGAAATGATGGATGATATAATTCTTGAACTGACTAAAGATAATATCGAGCAAAACCGGAACCGGTTTTTTATTAAAGGGGATCCTAAAGCAATTTTAATCATTGAAATTGCAAGAGAAACCAACCAAGAGATAAACGAAGTATTTGAAAAATTGGTTAATGACCTGAAAGATAACAATTATGGATACCACTATCCTGTGATATTTTATCCGGAGGCTCAAAGAATTTGGAATCTAAGGAAAGCAGGGCTGGGAGTTCTATCGAATATGAAAGGAGATGAACTTCCTGTATCTGTTGTAGAAGATACTGCTGTTAATGTTGAGGTACTCCCGGAATACATGGAAGAATTCCATCAAATAATGGAAAAGCATAAACTGCAATGTGTTTACCATGCCCATATTGGTTCAGGGGAGTTGCACGTGAGGCCCGTATTGAATCTCAAGAAACCTGAGGGAATAGCGTTGTTCAAAACAATAGGATATGAGATTGCCCACCTTGTCAAAAAATATAATGGATCTATGAGTGGCGAGCATGGTGATGGACGAGTCAGAGGAGAGTTCATACCTATCATTCTTGGAGAAAAAAATTATAATACAATAAGACATATAAAAAAAACGTGGGATCCCAACCATATTTTTAATCCGGGGAAAATAACAGATGTGCCTCCAATGACTGAAAACCTGAGATATAATTATGGGGTTCAACCGGATACTATTGAAACCATTTTTAATTTTTCAGAGGCTGGTAATATTCTTCAGGCTACAGAGAAATGTAATGGGAGTGGAGACTGCCGGAAAACTGAAGCAGCCGGGGGAACAATGTGTCCCAGTTACAGAGCTACTAAAGATGAAAACGATGTAACAAGAGCAAGGGCTAATATACTCCGTGAATATCTATCAAATCCAAAGAAAAACAACCCGTTCAATCATAAGGATATTTATGAAGTAATGGACTTATGCTTGTCCTGTAAAGCCTGTAAATCTGAGTGTCCATCGAGTGTGGATGTGGCTAAGCTTAAAGCTGAATTTTTACAGCATTATTATGATTCTAACGGAATACCACTAAGAGCATGGTTTATAGCTAATATTACCACATTCAATAAATTGGGGAGCTTTTTCCCTGGTCTGTATAATTTTTTCCTTAAAAATTCTTTCTTTTCTAACATTTTTAAAACATTCCTGAAGATTGCTAAGCCAAGACAGCTTCCACTCCTCAATTCAACAACCCTGAATCAATGGATGAGCATGTATCTGAAAAACACTATTCAAAGTGATTTGAATAATGGACCCATATATCTGTTTAACGATGAATTTACAAACTATAATGATGCAGATATTGGAATTAAAGCGATAAAAATGCTTACAAAACTGGGTTACAATGTTAAAATTCCTTTACATGTGGAAAGTGGGAGAACATTCATATCAAAAGGTCTGTTGAGAAAGGCAAGAAGGTTAGCGAATAAAAATATTAATCTGCTCAGTAATAAAATTAGTAAAGATACGCCCCTGGTTGGAATTGAGCCATCTGCTATTTTAACATTCAGGGATGAATACCCGGATTTGGTATTTGAAAACAAAAAAGAGGAGGCTTGTCTTCTGGCTGAAAATTCCTTCATGCTTGATGAATTCATTATGAATGAAATGAAGAAAGGAGCAATAAATCCGGAGCAATTTACCAAAAAGGGAGCAAACATTCTTTTGCATGGTCACTGCCAACAAAAAGCGATGGTTTCAACTGAGCCAATGAAAAAAATGCTTGAAATTCCTGAAAATTATGCTGTTGAAGAAATTCCCTCTGGATGTTGTGGGATGGCAGGTTCTTTTGGGTTTGAAAAAGAGCATTATAATATATCTATGAAAATAGGGGAAATGACACTTTTCCCTGCTGTAAGAAGAGCTGAACCTAACACCCTGGTTTGCGCCCCTGGTACAAGTTGCCGGCAGCAGATCACAGATGGAACAGGCAGACAGGCTTTACATCCTGTTGAAATACTGTATGATGCCTTATTAAAATGACAATCAATAACTTACTTATAATTCCTATGTATTCCCGAAATGAAAGACTGCCAACTGTAATCGGCAATCACTTACAATCATAGCCATGGTATATTCTGATTAATTGCTGTGTACTAAAAAGAGTTTAATTTCGTATAATGCTCTCTTGTAACCTTTAAGCTCTTTCATAACCCTGGAATCAAAATTTTCTATTGACAAATCTTTATTTTAATAGTAACTTAGTAGATGGTTAAATCCAATAATAAAATTTAAAATCAGAAAGTTATAAAATAAAAGGTTCTTCATGTTCTAAACCAGTAAATAATACATTTATGCATTGTCCATGACAAGTTCCAAATGACCCTTGAAAATTAAAAAATAAACTTATGAAAAAATTATTGCTTACCATATTGATCATTGGATTACTCCCGGTTATAGTTGTTGCTCAAAAGTATGACAGAGAAAAGCAGCAGATGGTTAAACAACAAATTGTTGACAGAGGGATTAAAGATCCAAAGGTGATAGCAGCAATGAAGGATGTGGATAGACACGTTTATGTCCCAAAAAATTATCGGGACATGGCTTATTCTGACAGGCCTTTACCGATTGGAGATGGACAAACCATATCCCAGCCATATATTGTGGCTTTGATGACTGAATCGCTTGAACTTGAAGAAGGAGACAAGGTGCTCGAAATTGGCACTGGGTCTGGATACCAGGCTGCAGTTTTATCCCACATAACGTCAGAGATATACTCAATTGAAATCATTGAAGAGTTGGCTGAAGAGGCAAAGGAAAATCTGCAAAAGCAGGGATATGATAGTATTAAGTTAAAAATCGGTGATGGATATAAAGGATGGGAAGAATATGCTCCATTTGACGCTATTATTGTAACATGTGCTCCCTCTGACATTCCTGAACCCCTCAAAGAACAACTTGCAGAAGGCGGAAGAATGGTCATACCAATTGGTGATAAATTCATCCAGGAGCTGGTACTTTTTGAAAAGAAAAATGGTGAGCTTGAAAAACAAGAAATAAGCTCAGTTAGGTTTGTTCCAATGCTGGATGGAAGTGGAAAAAAATATTAAGTAATCATTAATAAAACCGTTACCAAATAAATCATATCCTGCGATGGGAATGCATATATTTTCAAGTATCCATTAAACTTTATAACTACCACATAGTCATAATTCATGATTGTCTGGCATAGCTTTATGGTTAAAGTTTTATGCTGGGTATTATAGATCTATGAATAAATAAATTAAAAAAATCAGGACTATGAAAAAGTTTATTACATTTTTATTGGTAGCGTCATTTAGTTTCATTTCATTTAACTGCCAACAATCCACAGAAAATCAGGAAGATAAATACAAAAAAATTCACGAGTCAGCCTTAACAATTGACACTCATAATGATACACCATTAAATATGGTTCACGATGAGTTTGATATTGGAGAAAACCATAAAGACTCTGATAGCAGAGCAAGCGTAGATTTGCCAAGAATGAAAGAAGGGGGGCTTGATGCAGCTTTTTTTGCTGTATTTCTTGGACAGGGTGACAGAACACCAGAAGGGTACAGGAAAGTAAAAAATAAAGCACTAGAGATTTTTGATACCATACATAACTCAATAGACAACAACAGCGATATGGCGGAACTGGCATTAAAAGCTGAAGATGCAAGGAAAATTAAAGAAAAAGAAAAAATAGCTGCTTATATTGGTTTAGAAAATGGTTACCCAATTAATAAAGACCTGGCAAATGTTGACACTTTTTACAATTTGGGTGCCCGGTATATTACTTTATGCCATACAGCGAACAACGATATATGCGATTCCTCAACCGATTCTGATGGGGCAGAGCACAACGGCTTAAGTGATTTTGGACAAAAGGTTGTAAAGAAAATGAATGATCTTGGAATGATGATAGATGTTTCCCATATTTCTGATGATGCCTTAAATGATGTATTCGAAGTTTCTGAAGCGCCGGTTATAGCTTCTCATTCTTGTGCAAGAGCTTTATGTGATCATCCTCGGAACCTTTCAGATGAGATGCTTAAAAAATTAAAAGAAAATGGGGGAGTTATTCAGATTTGCTTTTTGACGGATTATATAAAAGAGATGGAAGAAGATCCACAAAGAGACTCAGCATTAACTGCACTCAGGGAAAAATATAATAATTTCAATGATTTGACTGATGAGGAAAGATCAAAGGCTCGAAAAGAATGGAAAGAAGTAAATGAAAAATATCCTAAGAAACTAGCCTCAGTAAAAGATATGGTGGATCACATTGATCATGTAGTTGAGACTATTGGTATCGACTATGTTGGGATAGGTACAGATTTTGACGGTGGAGCCA
>JBKGZD010000089.1:0-11137 GCA_046545795.1 Bacteroidales bacterium
CCCAATTAACATTTATTAAACAACACATAAACGTCTTTTTGATAAACATCTAAAACTGCTTTACAAATTGACTTTTTAAACGGGCAATTATTATTAACTTTACATCCATTTTTCAAAAAAGCTAAAAAAATGGTTTATAACAAGCTGACTGACACAACAAAAGACCTTTTTTCGTTAATCTCGGATAAAGCTAAAGAATATAATGCCATTAACTTAGTACAGCCTGAGCAGAGCGAATGTCCGACTGAACTAATTAATCTGGCCCAACATTATATTTCCGGTGGGTACAACCACTATGCGCCTCCATACGGGGTTTATCCCCTGCGTGAGCAAATCTCCGAAAAAGTAAAGGCAGACTACGGACGAGAAATAGACCCATATAAAGAAATTACAATAACATCAGGTGCAAACCAGGCGGTTTTTACAACAATTAGCTCTTTTATATCTGACGAAGATGAAGTCATTGTTTTTGAACCTGCTTATAAAAGTTATGTTCCTTCCATACAAAACCTGGGCGGCAGACCAATATATGTTCCGCTTAAGCTCCCTGACTATCATATAGACTGGACTGAAGTACAAAAAGTAATTAGCTCAAGAACGAAATTACTCATAGTCAACAGTCCTCATAACCCGACCGGCACTATCTTATCCAGTGAAGACCTGATACAACTGAAAAAAATTGTAAACGGCACAAATATCCGAATCTTAAGCGACGAAGTTTTCGAGCACTTTATATTCGGAGAATATAAACATCAAAGCCTTCTCCAGATACCTGAATTATATCAACGAAGCATCATAGTTTCATCGTTTGGTAAATTATTTAACATTCCGGGCTGGAAAATAGGTTACTGCATTGCCCCCGAGAAACTGACCAAAGAAATTCAGAAAACACACACTTTCCAGATAAATTCGGTAAACACACCTTTACAACATGCAATAGCAGATTATCTGAAAAAAGATGTTAACAAAGAAGGAATACAAGAAAAGTATGAGAAAAAAAGAAGCTTGGTACAGGAATATCTGGCCGACACCAATTATGAAATTGTTGAAACTAAAGGAACATACTTCCAGCTTATAAAATACGACAAAGTGAGCAATCTGAAAGACACAGAATTCGTTGAACAATTAATGAAAAAGGGAGTTGCTGTATTTCCTCTTTCTTTTTACTATCATGATTTTTTAGACAATAAAGTAGTTGGGCTAAACTTTGTACATCCCGATGAAGAATTAAGAAAAGGCCTGGAAATACTGGCGGCATTCAAATAATCTTTGAAAAATTAAAGATAAACATGTGAATTTTTTAACTGTATTATTGTCAGAGTATGCATTCATTATATTAAGCAATGTTTTGTTAAAAAGGATTAAAAACGCTGAAGAATACCATAGTCTGAAAATTTTTCCTTGAGATTTTTCTATATATTTGACCTAACCTGTATTATTCATAAAAACGGATAAACGAAATAATAAAAAGTAAATCAACCAATTAAGAATTATATATGCAAATCATCAACTCATTAATAAACTGGCTTAATGTTAAAAGAATCTATCAAATAGAATTGTTCAAAAAGCATCCTGGTGATGTTCAGCAAGAGCAGCTATTTAAAATTACAGACAAAGCCAGGGACACAGAATTCGGTAATAATCATGGGTTTAGAAACATAAGAAGTATTAAAGAATTCCAGGCAAATGTTCCTATTCATCATTATGAAGACTTTAAGCCTTATATTGATAAATCCCTGAGAGGAGAAAACGATATAATCTGGCCGGGCTCAATACGATGGTTTGCAAAATCTTCAGGTACAACCAGGGATAAAAGCAAATTTATACCCGTAAGCAAAGATTCTCTTGAAAATTGTCATTTTAGAGGTGGTAAAGACACATTGGCTTTATATTTCTTTAATCATCCCGAATCAAAACTTTTTTCAGGGAAAGGTCTGACACTGGGGGGTAGTCAACAGATCAACAAAATTAACAATAAATCATTCTACGGAGACCTTTCAGCTATTCTCATTGATAACATGCCATTTTGGACTTATTTTGTCAAAACACCAAGCCAGGACATTGCCCTGATAGCAGAATGGGAAGAAAAACTAGAAAAAATCACCTCCAATACAGTAATGGAAAACATTACCAACATTAATGGCGTTCCTTCATGGATGATGGTGCTGATAAAACATATTCTGAACAAAACCGGCGCCGATAATATCCTGGAAATATGGCCCAACCTGGAACTTTTCGTACACGGAGGAGTAAGTTTTCAACCATACAGAGAGCAATTTAAAAAACTCATCCCTTCCAACAATATGCATTACATGGAAGCCTATAATGCTTCTGAGGGATTTTTCGCTCTCCAGGACAGCCCGGAAAGAAATGATATGCTTCTGATGCTGGATTATGGGATATTTTACGAATTCATTCCAATGGATGAGTTCGATAAAGAAAATCCTAAAACATTAACCATTGAAGAGGTTGAGACAGGCAAAAATTATGCTCTCGTAATTTCAACCAATGGCGGATTATGGCGTTATCTGATAGGAGATACCATCCGTTTTACAAGTTTACACCCACACAGGATAAAAATATCCGGAAGAACCAAACATTTTATCAATGCGTTTGGGGAGGAAATTATTATTGACAATGCAGAAAACGCTCTTGACAAAGCCTGTAAAGAAACAGGTGCTTTAATAAAGGATTACACAGCAGCGCCGGTATATATGGATACTCAAAATAAGGGTAAACATGAATGGCTCATTGAGTTTGAAAAAGAACCGTCAGACATACAACAATTCACAACTATTCTGGATAAAGCACTGCAGGAAATCAACTCAGATTATGAGGCAAAAAGATATAAAGACATTACCCTGGCCCCACCGCAATTAGACAAAGCAAGACCCGGACTTTTCTATGACTGGATGAAGAAAAGAGGTAAGCTGGGAGGTCAAAATAAGGTTCCTCGTTTATCTAATAACAGAAAGTATATAGATGAGCTCCTGGAAATGAATCAAGAAGCATAATATTCATACAGCCATCCCAGGAAGTAAAAATCAGCATTGGTCTCTTAAACAGGTTAGTGCTTTATAACTTGTTAATAACTCTCCTTTTATACAGAAAAATATTTATTATTTTTACAAGAAGTTGAGCAATATTAGGTATCCTTAAATCACTAATAAGAAGAAAGAATTGTTTTATCGATATAATCTAAGTGAATTGCCTGTTATAATAGAATTATGAATTTCTAAAATGGAATAATTATAAAGAGGTAAATTCCATATGAATTTTGTAAAATAAAATAACCATATGAAACAACAAAAATATAAAGCTCCTAAACTTAAAAGGGTTCATAAAAAATCCATCCTCTTTAATAAAAAAGAAATAAATGCAATTAACAATTATTGCAAACGCTACAAAATAAAAAACAAATCGAAACTTATGAGGGAATTCATTATAGGAGCGATACTTCAGAAGTTTGATGAAGACTATCCCTCACTGTTTGAAGATCAACCCAATTTATTCGCAGGGAAACAAGAAACAAATCATCAATAAACCTATAAAATATGCATATAGCAATCGCAGGAAATATCGGGTCGGGGAAAACCACATTAGCCGGGCTGCTGGCTAAACACTATGGTTGGGAGGCTCATTATGAGAAAGTAGATGATAATCCTTATCTGAATGATTTTTATGAAGACATGCAAAGATGGTCATTCAACCTGCAAATCTACTTCTTAAACAGCAGGTTCAATCAAATATTAAAAATAAAAAAATCAGAAAAAACAGTAATCCAGGATCGCACTATATATGAAGATGCATATATTTTTGCACCAAACTTACACTCCATGGGTCTTATGTCCACAAGAGATTTTGAAAATTATTTTACTCTTTTCAATCTGATGACATCCCTGGTAGAACCTCCGGATTTGTTGCTATATCTCAGAGCCTCTGTTCCTACACTTGTGAATCAAATACAAAAACGAGGGAGAGAATATGAAAATAATATCAGGCTTGACTATCTAAAGAAACTCAACGAACGATACGAAGCATGGATAGATGCTTATAACCTTGGCAAATTACTTATCATCAACGTAGACAACACAAATTTTTCCGAAAAGAAAGAAGATCTCAGCAAAGTAATTGACAAAATCAATGCTGAAATCCATGGCTTATTCTAGAATTTCTGATTGATCCAAAAAATTTACAACCTTTTGTAAATTAACTTCGTCTAAATAATAGACATAAATATTTAGACTGGATATGAAAAAATTTATGCATATAGGATGGATAGTTGTTTTAATTTGTTTACTTGGATCATGTGAGTTTGACGAATTAAAAGAACCGGCAAATGTATCATTAAAAATTAACATGGTAGGGCAGGAAATTGATGGTGATAATGATAAGAAAAATGTTAATGCAGGTCAATTAAAAATTCGCGGGGGCAACCTTGTTGTTACAGAGATTGAAATGGACGGAAAGAGAGCAGATGCAGAAGATTATTATTTTTCTCATGTTTTCGAACAAACTCTCATCGCCGACTTTAGTGATAATAAACTAAACCAAAAAGTGGACTTTAACATCCCGCAAGGAATTTATGACCGTTTAAAAATTACTCTGCATGTAAATAAAACAGATACTAGTGATGGCCTAAGACTAAAAGGAAAATATTCAATGCCTGGCTTAGGAGAAAAAAACATAGAATTCTGCTTTTTCAACCAGCATGAAGTACTTGAAATATATGCAGAACCAGCACGGGGGAATAGCCAGATATCCCTTAAAAAAGGAAAAAACAAAACCCTGGAAATTCAACTCAATGTACAACAAATTTTCAGATATATTAATCCACAAGTATTGCAAAATGCTGATGTAACAGATACAGAAGAGGGTGAAAAAATAATAATATCAGAACAACACAATACAGAGATATTTTATAATCTAATTTCGAGGATAGAAAAATCTACACGGGCCGTCATTAAATAGAGGGGGGATTAATGGCTCAAAAAGACTCGTACAGTGACCTTGAGTTGTGGGAGGGATGTAAAAAGAACAAGAGGAAGTATCAAGAGTTGCTGTATAGGAAATATGCAAAAAAAATGTATGCTTTGTGCCTGAGCTATGCAAAAGACAGGGCAATGGCACAGGACATCCTGCAAGATGGGTTTATAAAAGTATTCAAACATATAAAAACATACCAGGCCAAAGGTTCTTTTGAAGGCTGGATAAGAAAAATAATAACAAATACAGCGTTGGACTATGTAAGGCAAAAATCTAAAAAGTTTGAGTTCATTGATATAAATAAAGAAGTCGAAGAAGAAAAAGTAGATAAGGATGTTCTGGAAAAAATAAACACAGACGGAATTTTAAGTAAGGTTGCTAAGCTACCTAACGGGGCAAGAGCAGTTTTCAACCTTTATGCCATTGAAGGTTATACACACAAAGAGATTGCTAAAAAACTCAATATTTCTGAAGGTACTTCAAAATCACAATACAAAAGAGCAAGAGCAATGCTGAAGGAACTAATAAAAGAGCATTATTGAAAATGAAAATATCCAAATGAAGGAAGATAAATTTAAATATTGGTATAAAAAGAAAATTGAAGAATCTGAAGAGATGCCTCCTGAAGCTGTATGGGAAAATATTCAGGACCAACTGGATATTGAAAATACATGGGATAATATTACAGAAGAACTTGACCGCGAAGATAAAGTAATTGTACTCCGGAAGGCTTCATATACATTAGCAGCAGCCGCTGCAATTTTACTATTAATACTTATTCTGATGCCACCTAAATTAGAACAAAGAAGTACATCGCCTATCACAGAAACAACCAACCCCTACATCAACATTCAAAATTCAGAAACTGGAAATCAGCCGGTTCATTCCACAGATAATGAAACTGATGAGAAACTCACCGCAAACATAATAGACCAATTTAACAGGAAATCAAATGTGTTGAATGAACCTGGTTTTACAAAAAGTGAAAAGGATAGAGAACAACCAGCCAAAGAATACATAGCTGAATTTTTAAACAGCTATCCTGTTTCACTTCCTGTAGAAAAAAATCCAAAAGGAAATCTCCAAAGCAGCTCTCAAAAAAATATTAATAAAGCACCCATTCCTGATGAAGAAGTCATGGAAAACAATAAGCCAGAATACTTTGTAGGTACTTCAGGGAATTTTACTAACAGCTGGCTGTTAAGCAATAAAACAATGAATAGCATCAGAAATTCCCCTTACAGCTCAGCAAATCCACAAGGAAATAATTCATTCAGCCTCTTTGGAGGCGTAAATCTGAATGAAAGATTATCTCTGCAACTTGAAGCGCTCATTGAAAAATCAAACGGTCAGAACTACAAGGAATATCTTAATGGTAAGTTTATAAATAATCAAATTCAGCTTAATTATTCGGCACTGCAGCTTGCCGGGAAATATAAATTTATTAAAGAAGGAAAGAATATTCCCGTTTCTCATAATTTAGTTTTTGGTGTATATGCCAGTTATCTGAATAATGCTAACCAAAGCATCAATGATGAAGAGGAAAACATCCGAAACAGATATAAAAATTATGACCTTGGTGCACTTTTCGGTTATGAAATAGACTCCAAACTTTCTCATAATTTAATATTATCAACTGGTGTTCGAATAGACCCTGGACTGATTAATATTTATACAGGCTCAGAAGACATTCCTTCTGAATTCAATAAAACCTATACAACTTCTTTAAGCCTTCAGGTTTCGTTAAAATACAACCTTTATTAATTTGCTGATAATTAGAGAATAGCAGAAATAATTTTTCTTTTTTCACAATCTATTCCCACCCTATCTTACATTCTTTCGTCTTGTAAACAGAAAACATTATTAAAAAGCATGAAAATTAGAAATTATGAAAACAAAAACATTAATCTTAGCAGGTATCTTCGCTTTATTCTTAGGCTTTACAGCATGCGAAGATGAAGATAAAGATGGTACAGGAACCATGAACCTTGAACTCACAGATGCTCCCGTTGATAATCCAGACATCACAGGTGTATGGGTTACTATAAAGGGGCTGGAATATCACAAGCAAAATAACGATTGGGAAACTTTTGATGAATATGAAGGACCAAAAGAGGTTAACCTACTTGAACTGACAGATAGCATGACTGAAATGCTTGGTTCTTTTGAAATGGAAGCCGGGCAATACAATCAGCTTCGCTTTATTTTAGATGCACCGGTCAGAGGAGAATCAACTCCTTCTAATCCCGGATCTTATCTTGAATATAGTGATGGAGAAACAGAATCTCTGTTTGTCCCAAGTGGAGGAGAATCTGGTTACAAAGCAGTTGGCTCATTCACAGTACCAGTAAATGGTAGCGTAGATATCACAGCCGACTTTGATGCAAGAAAATCTGTAGTAAAAAGTGGCGCTTCAGGAATTTACATCTTAAAACCCACAATAAGACTTACAGTGGATAATGAAGCAGGCACTATAGCCGGTAACATAACCAATATACCTTCTGAGGGAGAACTGGTAGTATATGCCTATGAAGACGATACATATGATGAGTCAGAAGCTGCTGACCCTGATGATGAAGAAGCTCGCTTCCCTAATGCTGTAACAAGCAATGTTGTTGAAGACGAAGGTGAATATAAATTGTGGTATCTTGCTCCTATGACATATGACCTGGTAGTGGCTCATCAAATAGATGGAGAATTCCAGGAAGTAGTGGGAACCGTGGAGGATATCACAGTAGAAAGCAATGAAACGGCAAGTGAAAACATAGAGTTATAAATCTTTCCTCTCTCTATACATACCCGTATCCTCAATTGTCCCAAAGCCGGGGAGTCCTCTCCCCGGCTTTGGTATTTGTTTATTTCTGAATTTGCCTACAAAATTCTCATGTAAGAATCCTTTAACGGATAGGGAAAAACTAAATATTTTCAGTCGTTAGACTTTTGAAATCACAAATAATTTTTCTCAATATTTTTTTAGACAAGTATTGGAAATTTAATTAAAAGAATTTACTTTTGCACTCGTGTTATTTGAGAAGGATACATTTTAACAACATATTCCTCTGTAGCTCAGTTGGTTAGAGCACCTGACTGTTAATCAGGGGGTCGCTGGTTCGAGTCCAGCCAGGGGAGCAGAAAGAAAAAGCACTTACAGTGAAAACTTGTAAGTGTTTTTTTATGAGCATACAATTTGCCATAAAAGAAGTACCTGGCAGCTCAGTTGGTTAGAGCATCCCGATGAAAATCGGGAGGGTCGTTCCGGGGTTTCGGAGTCCAGACAGGCGAGCTGAATAAGATTACCAAATAGGGTAACCTTTTTTTGTTTGTACAATCTAACAAAGAAATTATGTTTTTCGTTTAAGCTTAATTTATTATAATTGAATAAAAAAGATTACTGTCGATTCTTACCAACAACTTACCCAACTTTTTATTAACTTCGAACAAACTTTGTTTCAATGACAATAACTCCCGAACAAAAAGCCCGCGAAAAGATTGATGCAAAGCTCAAACAGGCAGGATGGGTGGTTCAGAATAAAGATGAAATGGATTTTTCTGTCAGCGATGGAGTGGCTGTACGGGAATATCCCACTGATGAAGGCCCGGCGGATTACGTGTTGTTTTTAAATGAGCAAAGTGGACCCCTGCCGGTGGGTATTATTGAAGCTAAAAGGGCAGAAGAGGGGCATCATCTAAGTGTTGTTCAGGAACAGGCAAATGGATACGCCAGGGCAAACCTTAAGTATATCAGTAATAGTGCTATTTATTTTATCTATGTAAGCAACGGCGAGATAACTAAATTTACTGATAAAAGAGACCCAAAACCCAGGTCAAGGGAAGTATTCTCTTTTCACCAGCCTAATACACTTCGAGATTATCTTAAAAAAGGAAAATCACTTCGGCAACGCTTGTGGGAGTTACCCGAACTTCCTGAAAAAGACCTCTATTCATGCCAGGTCAATGCGATTAAAAATTTAGAAGAATCTTGTAAAAATGCCAAACCAAAAGCCCTTGTCCAAATGGCAACCGGAAGCGGGAAAACTTTTACCGCCATTACTTCGGTATACAGGCTTTTAAAATATGCTGATGCACAAAGAATATTGTTTTTAGTGGATACAAGAAACCTGGGTGAACAGGCTGAGATGGAATTCAGGGCATACACCCCGAATGATGAAAACAGAAAATTTCCTGAATTATATAATATTCAGCTTTTACGTTCCAGCTTTATCTCTAAAGACAGTCAGGTATGCATTAGTACCATTCAGCGACTGTATTCTATCCTTAAAGGTGAAGAACTGGAAGATTTAGCTGAAGAAGAACACCCGGAAGAATCAACCTGGCAACCGAAAGAACCCTTGCCGGTGGTATACAACGCTGAGGTTCCCATGGAGTTTTTTGATATCATTATCATTGATGAATGTCACCGCTCCATTTACAACTTATGGAAACAGGTCCTGGATTACTTCGATGCGTTTCTTATTGGTTTAACGGCCACACCGGACAAACGGACGTTTGCTTTTTTCGACAGGAATGTAGTAAGTGAATACAAACATGAAGATGCTGTGGCAGACGGTGTGAATGTGCCATACGAAGTATATACCATTGAAACGAAAATCACTAAACAAGGCTCTAAAATAGAGGCTAAAGAGTTTGTTGATAAAAGACACCGGCTTACGCGCGAAAAACGCTGGGAACAACTGGATGAAGATTATGAATATTCTTCCAGGCAACTGGATAAGGAT
The DNA here is from genome assembly GCA_046545795.1 of Bacteroidales bacterium. Classification (GTDB taxonomy): domain Bacteria; phylum Bacteroidota; class Bacteroidia; order Bacteroidales; family UBA12077; genus JAGXLC01. The sequence goes on from JBKGZD010000089.1 coordinate 9,723, forward strand.
GTGGTGAACCCGGACCAGATAAGAACCATTATTCAAACTTTTAAGGAAAAGCTTCAGGAAATATTCCCCAGGCGAAATGAAGTGCCGAAAACATTAATCTTTGCCAAAACAGACAGTCATGCGGACGATATTATTGACATAGTGAGGAAGGAGTTCAATGAAGGAAACGATTTCTGCAAAAAAGTAACCTACCAGACTGAAGAGAATCCCAAATCAATTCTACAACAATTCAGAAACGAATACAATCCCAGAATAGCCGTTACGGTGGATATGATTGCCACGGGCACCGATGTAAAACCCATCGAATGTTTGCTCTTCATGCGCGATGTAAAATCGCGGGGGTATTTCGAACAGATGAAAGGCCGTGGTACACGGATTTTAAATTATGATGACTTAAAAAAGGTAACTCCCTCTGCGCATTCTGCTAAAACGCATTTCGTGATTGTAGATGCCATAGGCGTAACCAAATCCCTGAAAACAGACAGCAGGCCACTGGAAAGAAAAAAATCCGCTTCCCTTAATGAATTATTACAAGCTGTCCTTATGGGGGCCGGCAGGGATGAGGATACCATGACTTCACTGGCAAACAGGCTCTCCCGGTTAGATAAGCAGGTTAATGACGAGGACAGGGAAAAGATAAAGGAGTTTTCCAAAGGAAAAGATTTGAAACAAATGAGCCGAGAATTAATGGGTGCATTTGACCCGGATAAAGCAGAAGTAAAAGCACGCAAACAGTTTAACCTGGAACCCGGAGAACAACCAACTAACGAACAAGTCCAGCAAGCCAGGCAGGAACTCATAAACAATGCAGCCGGTACATTTAATGGAAAGCTGAATAAATACCTGACGGATACGAAAAGAAAGTATGAGCAAATCATGGATGAAACGAATCCGGATGAGGTTGAAAGTGCAGGATGGTCAAAGGATGCTTCCGACAGCGCTAAGCAGGTCATTGAGGATTTTAAATCGTTTCTGGAAGCAAACAAGGATGAACTGACCGCTCTGAATATTTTCTATAATGAACCGTACAGAAGAAGAGATGTAACCTATAAAATGGTGAAAGATGTGCTGGAAAAACTGAAAAATGATAAACCCGCATTGGCGCCGAGCAGGGTGTGGAAAGCCTATGAACAACTGGAAAAGGTAAACGGCAAGAGTCCAAAAAATGAACTGACAGCCTTGGTGGCCCTGATACGAAGGGTAACTGAAATTGATAAAGAGCTCACCACCTATGACCAGACCGTAAAACAGAATTTTAAAAACTGGATATTCCGCAGGCACTCCGGGGCAGGAACTAAATTTACCGAAGAACAAATGGGGTGGCTCCGCAAGATGCGTGATCACATAGCCACTTCCATCCATTTCGAACAGGATGACCTCAACTACGCCCCTTTCGACAGAGAGGGCGGTATTGG